>WHTL01000274.1 GCA_009377735.1 Acidimicrobiia bacterium | reverse complement strand
ATAGACGAAACACTTGAACATGCTGTTGCCGAATACGGTCTGCAATGCATCGGCAGGTTTGATTCCAAGGGGCGCCACCCGATAGAGCTCCGACAGCTCCTCCCAATCAGTACTGGCCTCATCGTGCACCCACTCGAGACCATCGAGGTCGTCGCTTGCTTGATCACCTGACATTCCGTTCTCCTTGCATTCTCAAAATGTCACCGTAGTGGTCAGCCGATCTCCAGGTCGATCTCTCCCCTCTCCACCAACCCGGCGGCATACCAGTGGAAACCGGGCTGAGTGATCCTTATCTGTCCCCGTTCGGTCTGGACCGCACCGCGATCTGAGAGACGACGTCTCGTCATCGATAGTTCGGTGGTGGTCTTGCCAACCAGTTCGGCCACCTTGCCGACTTCGACCCACTGAGACGGATAGTCGGCCAGCATTGAGATGGCAGCCACGACATGACGCCCCCATTCAGGGAGCTCCACCCAACGGCGGCCTAGCGCACCCCGTTCGAACTGGCGTCGGGCGAGAACGATGGCAATCTCGGCATCGTCGATCGTGATCCTGTCCGGATCTGAACGCACATTCCACACATCGCTGCCCAGTTGTTGGATGAAGTACGGATACCCTTCTGAGAACTCGATCAGGAGGTCGAGTGCGTCATCGTCGAAGATCACCCCCGCGCGGTCGGCTGGTGTCCTCAGTGCCCGATAGGTGGCGGCGGGGTCGAGCACACCGATTTCCTCGAAGAGCACCCGCTCTGCCGAGGTGGCCGCCGACATCAGGAGCTCGGGTGTCTCCAGAAGACCGGCAAAGGCTGTGATCACTGGCAGTTGCTCCGTCTTGGCCTCGCTGACTGCCCGGAACAGCCCACGGAGATCGTCGACACTGGCCCTCTGGGTCTCATCGATGAGGATGGCGATACCACGGCGTTGATCGATGGCGATGCGACCCAGCTCCTGATAGAGATCAACCAGAACGTCGGCAGGTCTGACATCGGACACCTTGGGCTTGACCCGGACCGAGGCATCGACTCCACCCAAACCGGTGACCCGGATACCGGCCCGGGCGGCGAACTCGCCGAATCGGTCGAGAAACGACCCCTGGTCCCACCCGGCGGGAACCACTCGGGGTCGGGCAACACCGCCGGCGATGGTGGAGACCAGGGAGCCCTCCTCCGATTCGGCTTCAACACGCACTGCCAGCCACTCCGCCTGTCTGGCAGCCCGAACCAGCTCACCGAGGAGTGCCGTCTTCCCCATTCCCCGCAACCCGTAGAGGGCGGTCTCTCGCGCGGTCCCACCCTCACCTACCTGCTCCAGATCGAGATAGAACCGATCGATAATCGGCTCCCGCCCGGCGAGTACAGGTGGGCTCTCACCCATACCGGGACGATATGGGTTCCGGGGCTCTGTGCTGACTACCAAAGAATCTCTCCCTCGCTCATCCTCTCCCGCTCATCCTCTCCCGCTCATCCTCTCCTCTTCCTAGAGTAGGTTCAGGTATGGATCGAACCGACCCAGTATGAAACAGTATGTCTCTTGCCATACAAGTAGGGTTCAGTATGTGCGGTTATACCGTAACAAGCCCCAAGGACAGATTCGGATAATTCACGCCCCATCAGGGGCCGTCCCTCACTTCCTCCGGTCTGGGCGACCCATCAGCCTGTCAATCTCGGCGAACCACTCCGCCCGTCGACCCTCGGCGCCCTGGTCGGTGGGGCGATAGAGGATCTTGGGGTCCTGACCATCCGGCCAGTACTGCTGGTCGACCACATGTCTGTCGTGGTCGTGTGGATACAGGTACCCCTCACCATGACCAAGCGTTTCCGCTCCCTGATAGTGGGCATCGCGAAGATGGGGCGGAATCACCGGGGCGGATCCGTCGAGAACGACACGGCGGGCGGCCCCGATGGTGGTGGTTACCGAGTTCGACTTGGGTGCCGTCGCCAGATATATGGCGGAGTGGGTGAGAGCGAAGGTCGCTTCGGGCAGCCCGACATACGCCAACGCCTGGGAGGCGGCTGTTGCCACCACTAGGGCATTGGAGTCGGCGAGTCCCACATCCTCGGAGGCGAAGATGATCATCCGCCTGGCGATGAACTCTGGATCCTCCCCCGCCTCCAACATGAGATGAAGCCAGTAGACGGAGGCGTCGGGATCGGAGCCCCGCAGGCTCTTGATGAAGGCCGATACGACGTCGTAGTGCTGATCACCGGCCTTGTCGTAGCGGACGATCCGTCGTTGTAGAGCCTCCTCGACGTCGGTGGTCTCGATGACCGACGATTGGCGACCACCGGCCAAGGTCGATGCCATCTCCAGGGCGTTGAGGACGAGCCGGGCATCACCACCAGTCCGCTCAGCCAGGGTTCGTCGTGCCTCGTCGTCAATGGCGAGCCCCTTCTGTCCCAAGCCTCGCTCGCTGTCGCCGAGGGCACGGTCGACGAGCGCCTCCAGAGCATCGGGGTCGAGGGATTCGAGTCGGAAGAGCGTTGAACGGGAGATGAGGGGACTATTCACCTCGTGGAACGGGTTCTCCGTGGTGGCGCCGATCAGGATGATCGTCCCGTCTTCGACACCGGGGAGGAGGGCGTCTTGTTGGTTCTTGTTGAACCGGTGAATCTCGTCGAGGAACAGAACCGTCCGTCGTTCGTCGGTCTCCAATCGATGACGGGCCGAAGCAAGCACCTCCCGCACATCCTTCACCCCTGCCGAGGTCGCGGATAGGGTCTCGAAAACGGCGTCGGCGTGGTTCGAGATCACCCGGGCCAACGTGGTCTTACCAGTCCCCGGTGGCCCCCATAGGATCATCGAGACGGGACTACCAGACTCGACCACACGACGGAATGCAGCGCCGTCTTGCAGCAGGGCAGGCTGCCCGACGACCTCGTCCAGAGTGCGTGGTCTCATCCTGGTCGCCAGTGGCGCCACCCGACTAAGGGTCTCCTCGGCTCGGGCCGCAAACAGGTCGTTGTCCATGACCAGACGGTAACAAGCGCTCGGGATTCGCACTCCGCTCGATGACGCGGCATCCTTCGGTATATGCAAGGTCATGCAGACGCGCCAGTGACCGAGACACGGACACGGCGCCCCCAACAACCAGCGACCCGTGCCGATCAGATAATGAGACGGATGCTGTTCCTGCCCGCGGTCACCGCAGGTGATCCGGTAGCCGCCCAGAGTCTCTTCGGAAAGTCGATCCTCATATCGGGGATCCGCTGTCTCATCACGTATATCCTCATCCCGCTCGCCGGTCCCGTTTTGGGTCTGACAGGGACGGTCGGACCCGTCCTCGGTCTGGTGGTTGGAGCCGTCAGCATTGTCTTCATCGTGGCCTCGATCAGACGATTCTTTGCGGCGCATCACAAGTGGCGCTGGCATTACACCGCGATCGGGTTGGCGATCATCGCCCTCCTCCTCTATCAGACGATCGTGGACATCGGAACCCTCGCCGCGACGTGATTCCCGGGCCTAGACCACGCCGCCTGGAGCAGCTATACTCAAAACCGATGAACGTCCGTTGCGCTTTCTGTATGTACTGCGTCTGTACAAGGCGTGGGAGGAACGCGTAGCGACTGTTTAAGACCATCCAGGATCTCTCCGACCTCCCACCCCGCATTCCCCGATGCGGGTTTTTGCATTTCTGACCACCCACCGACCAAGGAACACAGCAACATGACCCAACTGCACTCCACCGATATCGAAGTTACTGAGACCCTCGATTGCACCGATTTGCTCTGCCCCCTCCCTGTCTATCACGCCGGTAAGGCCCTGACCAGACTCGCCCCGGGCGACGTGCTCGAACTGGTAACGACCGACCCTGGTTCCATCGTGGACATCCCGGCCCTCGTCCGCGAGAGGGGCGACACCCTCCTATCCAGCGAGAACAACGACGACTCCCAGACCTTCCGGATACAGAAGGGAGCAAGTCGATGACCGCCAATGCAACCGAGCTCGATCACGACATCGCCGCCGAGGATGTCCCGAAACGGAGACGACTGGCGTTGGTGGCCTCCAAGGGAACCCTCGACCAGGCATATCCACCCCTGATCCTGGCGTCGACCGCGGCCAGTATGGGCTGGGAAGCGGGCATCTTCTTCACCTTCTACGGGTTGGACATCCTTCACCAGAACCGATTCCGGAAGCTAAAGGTCGCCTCCCTCGCCAATCCCTCGGGACCCGTGCAGCTTCCCAACATCCTCGGTGCCGTCCCCGGCGCCACCGCTGCGGCGACGAAGGTGATGAAGAAGTGGATGAAGGACGCCCGCATGCCCGAGGTGTCCGAGTTCATCGATATGAGCCAGGAGCTAGGTGTCCGCTTCTTCGCCTGCTCCACGTCCATGGGTGTCATGGGGGTCGAGGAGAACGATCTCATCAAAGGATGCGACATCGCCGGCGCCGCCGCCTTCCTCGAGTACGCAGCAGAGGCCGACGTGCAACTGTTCGTGTAAGACGGCATAATTGAGGTGTGTCTTATAGGGGAGCCACAGCCGCAGTTTGCGTGATCTTGGCTTCCTGTTCGGGCACGGTAAGTGAGGAAACCACCGGGACGACCGCCGTCGAGACCACCGTCATCGTCGAGCAGCCCACCGAGCTAGGGCCACCGTTGGAGGAGGGACCGAAATCTCCCGATGTAGTGGTGGAGCTGGAACCAGGTCCCGAGAAGCCCGCTCAAGCACAACTGGAGTCTCTGCGACTCCTTCCTGGTTTCGAGCAAGGATCGGCAAGTCTCGAGGGCATCTACCCAGCTCCGGAGGGTCCCCTCCATCTGATTACCTGGCGACAGATGATCACGTCTGTGGAACGACAATGTCGAGCGATCGTTCCAGACGACTCGCCGATCGAGGATCGGGCGTGCCCGGGTCCTGCCTCACCTGATCCACCAAATAGCATCTCTGGACTGTCATACGGTAATGGTCCGGGAGATAACACGATGGAGATCAAACACACTCCCGGCGCCTTGGCCACCGTGATCGAGCTTAGAGATGGGGAGGTGCACCTGATCAGACCGGGTGAATCGGCATTTTCATATCACCAATGGAACGGTGCCCGCCTGTCAGAGTCACCGTTTTCTGGCCGGACGGAGCAATCGCATCAGAGGTGCTCACTCAGTAGGCAAGCCCGAACAGATTTTTTTTTCGAGATTGTCTGATTTTCGGCCGATTCTGTCACACCCCTCTCGTATGTTTAGAGGTATGAATGATGTTCTAGTCGACATTCGGCACACGGACCGCACCGACGGAGCGTGTGGTGACATTCTCGGTTTCGACTTCTCAGAGATGACATCGGCGCAGTTGGAGACGGTCCTGGTTGAGGCGGAAGCTGGAGTAGCCCGGCTCCGTCTCCTCCAAACCGCCGCCCTCCGCACCGCAGCGCAACGTCAGATCCCCACCGCCGACGGCTGCAAGAGCCTGTCGGAGTGGGCGGCATCCCGACTCGACGTCTCTTCCGATACCGCAAAGACCCTCTCCCGTCTTTCCAAGATTGACGTGGTCGCAGAAGACGGAGACTCCACCGACCGTATCGTCGCTACCTCTCGGCTGGCCACATCAGGAGCCACCGAATCCGAGCT
>WHTL01000249.1 GCA_009377735.1 Acidimicrobiia bacterium | reverse complement strand
CGGATCGACGTTTCCCACCAAACGACCGCGGTGGATGACTGTGATGTTGTGAGCGACCCGCGCCAGTTGGTCGAGGTGATGGCTAGAGACCAACACCGCGGCGCCATTGTCGGCGTTCCGCCGGAGCAGGTCGCGGATGAACACGACTCCAGCCGGGTCGAGGGCATTGGCAGGCTCGTCGAGGATCAGGATCGAGGGCTCATGGACCAGCGCCGAGGCCAAACCGAGACGCTGACGGTTCCCCTGGGAGAGAACCCGGGCACGGCGGTCGGCCCAATGACCCAGCATGAACTGATCGATGACCCGGCTCACCGCCTCGCCAACCTCCCCACCAGAGATCGAGTGGAGCAGAGCAGCGGCAGCAAGGTTCTCCCTGACCGTGAGCTCGGGGTAGGCAAACGGGCTCTCGATGAGATGGCCGACTTGTCTCCAAACGTCCGGCGGCGCCCCTGCGGCATCGTGGCCGAGGACGATGGCTCGGCCGGCGTCAGGTCGCAGCATCCCCAGGAGAAGCCTCAACAGCGTGGTCTTCCCGGCACCGTTGAGACCGACGAGCGCATGGATCTCCCCGGCCCCGACCCGGACATCCATCCCGTCGACCGCCGGCTCATTGTCAAACATGCGGGTTAGCCCCACCGCCTCGATCGGGGCGGTCATGACAGCGCCCCGGTCGGCGCCAACAACTCCACCGCACGAACTATAAGTCCACCCAATGCATCTCCTGGGAACTCGACCCAGTCGAAAAGAGCGGCCGTCAGGGCACCCAGGACCGCCCCAGCGGCGATGGTCGCCTCGAATCTCGGCGTCCCTGTTTCGGTTAGCGCGGCGACCAGCACCTCTTCGGTGCCCCGGTTGTTCTCCCAAACACGGGCTCGCAACGACGGGTGCGACGCCGCCAGTACGATTCGAGCTCTCGTCATCTCGTCATTGCGCCCTTCGACCCCCTGCCATGAATCGAGGATGGCGCGACGTACCCGCTCCAGAGCGGGAAGACCAGGATCCTGACATCTCACCGCGTCGCCCATGATGGGGTCATACGGATCGTCGAGAACCACCGACTCCTTAGTGGGGAAATGACGAAAGAAGGTCATATGGGAAACCCCCGCGGCCTTAGCCACCTCCTCGACGGTAACGGCGTCGAACCCCCTCTCACTGAAGAGACGGATCGCCTCTTCTTGAAGACGTTGTCGGGTACGCTCAACACGGCTCATCGACCTGCATGTTAGTGACTAACATTGAGGGAGTCGAATCGAGGTGAGGGGTCAGGCTTCCGGCTCGGCCAGCTCCTCATCGGTATGAGGCGGAGGATGCAGAACTCGTTCCCGTCCGGGTCGGACATCACCCCCAGGTGGCCTCCTCACCCTGGCCGACATCGGCACCGACCACACCCATCGCCTCGGCCCGATCGGAAGTACGCCCCCTGCGCGTGATGGGTTCTTTCCCGACCGTTCGGCATGGGAGAACCGGGTGGTTTGATGTGCTAAGCTATACACATGCGTTTACACATAACTCTCGGGGAGGAGTTGGTCGAAGAGCTAGATCGACGGGCCGGCAAGCGCCGGAGGAGTGCGTACATCACAGCCCTCATACGCCGGGGGTTGGACGATGAACGACGTTGGGACGAGATCGAGGCCGCCCTGGGCACGATTGACGCCACCGGTCACCCCTGGGACGAGGACCCCGCGGCCTGGGTGAGAGAGCAACGAAGCGCCGACCCCGCTAGAACCGGATAGATGGCGAGGATCCTATTGGACTCGACGGTCCTCATCGACGCCCTTCGTGGCGGCTCGGTGGCACAACGGGTACGACGGATGCGCCGGTCCGGGGACGAACCCTGGGTGTCGGCGATATCGGTTGAGGAGATCTGGCGTGGGCTGTTCCCCCACGAAGAGACCGACGCCGATCGTCTCATGCGGGGACTCCGTCTGGCACCGTTAGGGGTGCGGGAGGGACAACGTGCCGGAAAATGGCGCCGCGACTACGCCAAGCAGGGCGTAACTCTCCATCAGGCGGACTGTCTGATAGCCGCAGCCGCGGTCGGCGTCGACGCCACCCTTGCCACCGCCAACGTAGACGACTTCCCGATGCAGGAACTCAACGTGGAGCACTGGCCCTCGGGTCTCTAGGGCGGGAGGCTCTCTTCTCCTCATGGCAACCATTCGCTAACACGGCTTCTTCGAAAGGGTCCGGCCGATGCTATGTGCCACTCCGCCGTGCTGTTGTCCATCGACGATGGTTGGGTTCATGGCGCGGCCGCAGTCGTTATGAGCTCAAGAAACAAACGCCTGGCACCATCGGTGTTCGAGACAAGTATCCATCCACCTTCACGTCTCCGTGAGTTCTCGCTTACCCGATCGTATGCTCCAGAGGAACTCTTGTATAGGATCTATCGATGCTCCCTTGCTGGCCCTGAGCATTGCCAACGTCACCTGACAGAGGACCAGGCTAGGCGCCGCACCAGATCAGGGAGGAACCCGATTCCTCAGCGAGGTACCAGCGTGACCTCGATGGCGACGTCAGGGGCGCGGGCGAGACGGCCATCGATGGTGACAAGTCCACAACCGAGGGACTCGGCCAGTGCCACATACCAGGCGTCATAGGCAGAGATGTTGTGCCAAAGGTGCCTCACCCTGCTCAACAGGGGGACATGAGGGAACCTGTCGACCGGGGCGAGCGCCAGATCGGCGACGGCGGCATCGACTCGGTGCGCTGTCAGCTCGCCAGCCCTCTCCAAGCGGGCAATAGCCGAACAAACCTCCGAGTCGAGCAACTCGGGCGCTGACATTTCTTGGACCCCAATGGCGGCATCGGCTCGCCGACCGACCTCGGTGTTGAGGAGGATCTCCACCATGGCCGAGGCGTCGATGACGATCACAGGCTAGTGGTGTGTCCTTGAATTGATGCCGCGGTGTCGCCGAGGCATCGGCACCGATGGCAAGGACGCAGGACGCAGGCGCACCCGGGGCCGTGCGTCAAGGACGAGGACGCAGCAAGCGGCGTCTAGGCCCGGCGAGACTGCGCAGCTATTTCGGGGACGCACCACTGGCGTCTCTCCGCTTCCGTTCTTCGGTGAGGATTCCAACCACGTCGACGGGCGCACCCGGCGGACGAGAGCGGATCCGACGGAACCACTCTTCTCGGGTGGGCCGTGCCAGATCGCGTCGAATGAGATCCAGGAGGTAGTCCCGCAAGGTCATGTCTGCCTCGGCCGCTCGTTTTCTCAGCATCTCGTGGGTCTCGTCCGGGACAGACTTGATCTGGATGTTGGCCATGGCGCATCCTAGCATGCTGACGGCATGCCGTAGCATCAGCCCCACGGGCCAGGGCTGGCGCATCAGCGGAGGGTTCCCGATCGGTTTCACAAATAACGAGTGCCGCGCTCCCAACATTCGCTTTTGCTAGTGGTGTGTCATGGCGTCCGGGTAGCTGCCGGGTCCGTCTGCCGGCGTGACCGGGCCGGTATGAACGACTCCGCAGGTCAGGGCAATTCGGGTATTACTCCCGACGGCCGCAGACTGCCACGTAAACGCGATGGACCCGCCTTAGAGGCCCGCACGTGCCAGGGCGAGCAGGGCTGTCCTTCTTGGTCAGGCGACGTCGAGGAACCGACGGATGGCCTCGCGGATGACCTCGCTCGTGGTGGTGTGGTCGGCTTCGGCTCGGGCCTCGATCGCCGCCCTCAGCTCCGGGTCAATCCGAACCGGCACGACGTCTGCCGGCCCTGAACCCATAGGGGGTCGGCCACGGCGCCGGGTCTTGAGGACCTCGACGTCGTATTCGGCCTCCTCCACGTCGGCGGCAAGAGCGTCGAGGTCCTCGTCTCTGAGGGTGCGGCCGCTGCTAGTGCGGTGGACTTTCGGTTTTGTCATGGCATGTCCTCCCTGGATTGTGGGAGCAGGTGGTAGAACGTGAGGCGTAGGGGCATGGCATGGATCACGAGGTCGTCATCGTCGGCGAGTTCGAGCCAGATGATCTCCAACAGGTTTCCGGCGTGGTCAGGCCCGATGGCGAGGATCTTGGGTGGGTCGGCACTGGGTTCGAGGTCGATGAGGTGAGAGCATGGTCGAGGACGTGGAAGATAACGCTGTCGTCGATGCCGTGCTCGTACGCTGACCGATGGATCTCCACATCCGCATATCGTAATACGCAACATCTGGCGATGGAACCCCCCCCCAACGGCTCCGGTGACAGAAGCGGCACCTCCGTGCGAGGGCTCCAAAGGTTCCCCTGGGCAGACGGCCAGGACGAAAACGTACCTCTCGGACACCCTTTTCGGTTCCCATCATCTCGCCTTTAGTTTCAGTCGTCCCGATGTCGTGTGGGCGCGATATGGTCTCGAGACCTGAGTCGTTGCCGCCGTGTGGGAATCACAGGGGCCACCGACCACCGTGGTCTTTCGGAATCGCAGCCCGACTACCGGGCAGATTCGTCGACATTCGACTCCCCTGGGCCGTCTCCAAAGCTAATGACCGTCTCATGCGGGGACTCCGGTTGGCACCGTTAGGGGTTCGGGAGAGGCAGCGTGCCGGAAGATGGCGCCGCACGCCGCCAAGCGGGGCGTAACACTCCATCAAGCAGACCGTCTGATAGACGCCGCCGCGGTCGGCGCCGACGCCACCCTTGCCACCGCCAACGTAGACGACTTCCCCATGGAGGAACTCCACGTCGAGCACTGGCCGACCACCGATCAGTAGTTCCTGCTCAGAGGTGAACTAGGTCTGCAGGTCGCACCGGAACCTTAGTGAGGACGAACTCGGGTCCCAGTGCGTCGGCTATCGCATTGATGATTGCTCCCGGGGCCGAGGTGGTGCCGCCCTCCCCGATTCCCTTCACACCAAGCGGGTTGAGGGGCGTCGGGTGGTTCTCATGGACAACGGTCATATTGGGAACCTCTGTCGGGGACGGGAGGAGATAATCCATCATTGTTCCGGTGGTCATCTGACCGTCTTCGTTGTACACGGCTTCCTCGAAAAGGGTCTGCCCAATGCCGTGTGCCACTCCGCCGTGCTGTTGTCCATCGACGATGGTTGGGTTCATGGCGCGGCCACAGTCGTCCACGATCACGTAGTCGAGTATCCGTACCCCGCCCGTCTCAATGTCGACCTCCACCACTGCAAGGTGCGTGCCCGAGGCGAATGTCACCGTTGGTGGATGGAAATACTCGACGGCATCGAGTCCCGCTTCGAACGTCCCCGTCGTGACCAGGGAGCCCTGTGGGGCGACGGCGGCCGCTACCTCCGCCAACGTCATCGACTGCGATGGCGCCCCGATCGGGTGGACCAATCCTTCGGAGACGACCAGGTCTTCGGGTGATATCTCGAGCACGGCGCCGGCGACGGCTCTCACCTTCTCCCGGACCGTATCCGCGGCGACATGGACGGCTGAACCGGCGGTGACGGCGCTTCGGCTGGCGTTGGTTCCGCCACCGAAGGGAATGAGGGCCGTATCGCCGGCGTGCACCGACACATCGTCCGGTGTGACACCGAACACGTCGACACAAACCTGGGCCAAGGTGGTCTCGTGGCCTTGGCCATGTGGGTTCGAGCCGGAGTGGACGACCAGCCGGCCGGTGGCATCCACACGAACCGAGGCACCTTCGAATGGCCCGATCCCCGACCCCTCGAGATGGGCCGATATGCCGATCCCGATACGGCGCTTACCCGATGGTGTCTCCCGTTGCCGTTTGCGCCAACCGGCATAATCGATCACATCCAGGGCGCGACGGAGTTGGGCGGGATAATCACCGGAGTCGTACACCATCTGGACACCGTCCCGGTACAACATCCCCGAGTCGTATGGCATCGCCTCTGCCGGAACCAAGTTGACGAATCGCACATCGGCGGGGTCCATGGCGAGCTCAGCGGCGATCATGTCGACCACCCGATCGATCACGAAAACCGCCTCCGGTCTACCAGCACCCCTCACCGGTGTGTTGGGGGTCTTGTTGGTGAGGACACATCGAACATCCGCAAGAAACGCCGGGATGTGGAACTGACCCCGCAGATTGGCGGCGGTGTTGTAGGAAATGGT
>WHTL01000081.1 GCA_009377735.1 Acidimicrobiia bacterium | reverse complement strand
GTGTACGAGGGCACCACCGGAATACAGGCACTGGACCTCTTCTTCCGCAAGATCGCCCGCGACCAGGGCGCCACCCTGGGTGCCGTATCCAACGAGATCCTCGAGTTCGTCAAGTCGGGTGGCGATGATGATCTCCTCGCAGAGGAACGGGTGATGTTGGGTGGGATGCTCGAGAACACCCAGGGACATGTCGGGGTGATGGTCAACCATCTCCTCTCTTCCATGAACGACGACCCTGAGCAGATCTACAAGGTCGGTCTCCACGCCAACCCTCTCCTCGAGACGTTGGCCGAAGTGGTCATTGCCTGGCAGCTCCTTCGTCAGGCGGAGGTAGCTCTGCCACTGGTGGAGACCGACCCCTTCTACCGGGGCAAGGTGGAGACCGCCCGCTACCTCGTTCGGGACGTAGCCCCCAAGACCGCCGCCCGCCGCGCCGCCGCCGAAGCCGAGGACGGCGCCCTCATGGAACTCCCCGTGGAGGCGTTCTAGCTACGGGCACCTCGCAAGGCGTTGAGATGAACGACAATGGGCAGGTATGAACATGCCGGTCCTCATCTTCATCTCGGTATTCCTCGGGGGTGTCTTCGTGGTCGTTGCCGTGGCCATGTTGTGGCAGGAAGGAAAGATGCGGGAAAGCAACGAGATCTCCTACTCGGTCCCGGACGCCATGGATCACATTTGGGAGACGTTGGATGATGGGGAGCGTCAACGTCTGGAGCGAAATGGTGTCAAGACGATTCTCGATTGGGAGATCTACTACCTCCAGGGGCTTGCCCAGGAGGATCGCTCCAACCCCGTCGAGGTTGTGGCCGGTGGCGATGATGATGCCGTCGATTACATCGTGGCCAAAATCGCCTCCGATCAGGGAATGTCCTACTCTCCCCAAGATGTGAGAGCAGTCCTTGCCGGAGAGGCAGGCTATCTGGCATCGATCGGCGCCATCGGCGAGCCGGTCGCACCAAGAGAACCCGAGAGAGGTGACGAGACATCATGATGATCCGCTGTGGGGCGTGTCGCACCCAATTCGACGTTCCCGGTGAGGGGCGGTATGCCTGCCCCAACTGTGGATCGGTCAACCTCGTCAGGGGTGCGGCAGGTTCGCCTCCGCCACCTGGGAACGGCCCCGCTCCAGCCGGCCCTCCACCCGCTGGCCCTGGCCCAGCGCCGGGTCCCGGTGGTCAACCGCCCCAGCCACCCGGTGGGATGCCCGGTCAACCCGGAGTTGGCGCCCCGCCCCCGCCACCCGAACCGGAGGTCCCAGCACCACGGATCGCGTGTGACGAGTGCGGTTTCTCCTTCATCATCGGTGACATCTCGGTGGCGACCTGTCCCAACTGTGGGGCAGAGGTCGAAACCGGCTTCGACGAAGACGAGTAGGGATGGCTCGTTTTCGTCGGTTCGAGGAGCACCGCTTCATCGGTATCCGTGACGAGATGAAGGTCTACGACAGCGATGATCCCGCTGACTCGGAGGTGCTAGAACGGCTCCTCGAGGACGGTGAGCTCCTTCGCACAAACGGGATCCAGACCTTCGGTCCCGACACTCTCCCCGAAGCCCGCAATCGCGGCTTCCGCAAGGCCTAAGCTGGCCGATTGGCCGGTATCCCGGCGCTCAAGTTGCTGGCCCTGAACTTTGGGCTGGCGGCGTCGCTGAGCGGGTTTGCGAACGCTGGGTTCGCATCAAGCACGCTGGCCATCCGCGCCATGTATTATCCAGTAACCAGGGGAGTTGAGAGAAGGAGCCTGCTGGTGGATGTGGCTGTCGAGAAACCGGTGATCCTGACCGTTGCTCGGGAGGATCGAACTCGCGCCGTCGTCGATTCGGAAATCCAGAAACGGTATGGACAGGACTACGACGTTCGCACTTTCTCTGACACAGATGAGGCATACGAGGCGCTCTCCGAGCTGGCCGGTGCGGGAACCCCCGTTGCCATGGTGTTGGCCGGTTACACGTCCGCCGACGAGCACAATCCGACGTTCCTATCTGAGGTTCGTCGTCTTCACCCCACTGCCAAACGCGCCCTCGTTGTCATATGGGGCGAGTTCCACCGAGCGCAGGTCGTGTTCGATGCCATCGGGAGTGGCGACATCGATTTTCATTTGGTGCGACCGGAACGGGATCGGGATGAGGAGTTCCACCAAACGATCACAAGTGCGCTAGAGGACTGGGGGATGGGCCGGGGCGGTGGATTCGAGGCCGTTCGTATCATTGGCGATGACGGCTCGGCGCGTACCCACGAACTTCGGGACACATTCGGACGAAACCACATTCCCGTTGGGTTCTACGACGTCGCCTCCGAAGCTGGGAGTCGGCTGCTCGACGACCTCTTTCCAACGGATCCACCCGAGCTTCCCGTGGTAGTTCTCGCTTTCACCTCCGAGCCCACCATCCTCGCCAACCCAACCGACCTCGAGATCGCCGATGCGTTCGGCTTGATGTCACCACTTCCCGACGAGCTGTTCGATGTCACCATTATCGGGGCCGGACCCTCTGGGCTCGCCGCGGCCGTTTACGCTGCCTCCGAGGGGCTTAACACCGTCGTGGTGGAGCGATTGGCTGTCGGTGGTCAGGCGGGAACGACATCGTTGATCCGCAACTACCCGGGCTTTGTCCAGGGAGTGACCGGCAACCGGCTGGCATTCAGCTCCTTTCATCAGGCGTGGAGTTTCGGGGCGCGGTTTCATTTCATGCGTTGGGCGACGGGACTTCGACTGGAAGGCAACTCGAAGATCGTCGAGCTCTCCGATGGGACCGAGATCCGCACCTCTGCTGTGATCATTGCGAGTGGTGTCGAGTATCGAAGACTCGACATACCGGAGCTCGATGAGCTGATCGGAATCGGCGTGTTTTACGGTGCCGCCGTGTCGGAAGCGCCGGCTACTAGCGGCAGGGACGTGTTCGTGGTCGGCGGTGGCAACTCGGCGGCGCAGGCGGCAATACACCTCGCTAACTACGCCCGTAGTGTCACTCTCCTGGTGCGCCGGGACAACCTCTCCTCCACCATGTCCGACTACCTCGTCAGGGAGATCGAGAGGGCACCGAATGTGAGTGTCCGCTACTCGACAGAAGTGGTGGGTGGAGGGGGAATGGGCCATCTCGACCATCTCGTTCTGAGGGACAGGATGACCGGAACCGAGGAGAAGGTCGACGCCGACGCTCTTTTCGTCCTCATTGGGTCGGCCCCGCACACGGATTGGCTTGCCGACACCGTTGCCCGCGACGACTGGGGATTCATCACCATCGGCCGCGATATCGCCCGTGCCGACTTTCCGCTGGATCGGCGCCCCTACACATTCGAGACCACTCTTCCGGGGGTTTTCGCTGTTGGCGACGTCCGCCAGGGATCGGTGAAGAGGGTGGCGTCGGCGGTAGGTGCCGGTGCCATTGCCATCCAACATATCCACAGCTATCTGCTGGAGCTTGCTCGTATTGAAGACGTCGGCTGAGCAGACGACATCGCGAGTGCGGGCGTTCCTGTGGATGGCCGGGTTTCTCGTCGCCCTGGCCGGGATCCAGCTTTTTGTGTTTCCCGAGCAGACGGAGCGCTTCTTTGCCTGGACGATCGACCCACCTCTGACAGCTGCGTTTCTAGGCGCCTGCTACTGGTCAAGTGTCGTCCTGGAGTGGTCGGCGGCACGGACACGAACCTGGGCGGGTGCGCGGATAGCCATTCCGACGGTCTTGGTGTTCACCGTTCTCACACTCGGTGTGACGCTACTCCACCTGGATCGCTTCCATCTCGGCCCCGAGTTCGAGTTCGCTACCCGTCTCGTGACGTGGGTATGGATTGCCATCTACACACTCGTCCCGATCCTGTTGGTGGTGTTGCTCATTGGTCATGCCCGGTCCCGCCAACCCGATCCATCTCGATGGGACCACCTCCCAACCTGGGTTCGGGCTCTCGTCATGGTCCAGGCAGTCGTTTTTCTTCTCGGTGGACTGGTCCTATTGGTGGCTCCGGAGAGCGCTGCCGCCTGGTGGCCATGGTCGCTTACTGCCCTCACCGGTCGAGCCATCGGAGCGTGGGTGATCAGCCTCGGGGTGATAGCTGCCCACGCCCTCTGGGAGGACGACAAGGAGCGGGTTCGTCCGGCTGCCTACTCCTATCTCACCCTGGCGATCCTCGAAACGGTCGCCCTGGTGAGGTTCCCGGGCGACTTTGCTTGGACCACGCTGTCGGGCTGGGTGTACCTGGTCTTCCTCGCCAGCGCCGTAGTCGTTGGTGCCGCCGTCCTCTGGGGTCGACCTCGTTGACGGCGGCCCGAACTTCGGGCTGGGAGCGTCGCTGAGCGGTTGTGTCAACCCTGGGTTCGGGGGTGGTGGGGTTGGCGACCTGAGCTTTGGGCTGGGAGCGTCGCTGAGCGGCTGTGGGAACCCTGGGTTCGGGCGGGGTGGCTCCAGGCCTAGCTTCCGAGGACCTCGTCGGTCGGCACCACCAACTCATCGAAGTCTCCCGGAGCCACGTTCTGGCCGATTCGTGTGAGGACGTCTCGGGTGAGGTTGATGTCATCTTCGCTGATCCCGACCCTCAGCCTCTTGTCGAACGCACTGGCGGCATCATGGAGAGCGTCGAATCTCTCCTCGCCCGCAGGTGTCAACGCCACCCTGATGGCGCGTCGATCTGCGGTATGACGAGTACGGGTGACCAGTCCCTCGGCTTCGAGCGAATCTAGATGGTGGGTGAGGGTCGCACCCTCGATACCTACCGCTCTGGCCAATTCCTGTTGGGTGTCTGCCCCCTTGTGTTTGATCGAGAGAAGGATGAGCCACATGGGCAGACTTCCCCCAGCCTCTCCCAGTGCCGCATTGAAGGACTTTTGGGCGACTCGAGATATGTAATGCAGATGACGACCTATAGGGGGAAGCACCATCTGATTATACCTGGCTCCGTCGACGGCTAATCATTTGACACCTAATAATTAGGTCATTAAACATAGATCAAATTCTGCGAAGGAAGGTCTATGGACTGGTATGTGCTCGTATTGCGCTTGATTCATGTCATCGGTGGTGTGTTCTGGGCCGGTGCCTACCTGGCGCTGGTGCGGTTCTTTGTTCCCAGTGTTCGCTCGGGTGAACCTGCGGAGGGCAGGATCATGGGCCGTCTAATGCCCAAGATGGGTCCAGCCCTCGGGGGTGCCGCCACGCTGACGGTAATCAGCGGCGTACTCCTCTTCACGCGGGACTTCGGCGCGGCGAGCTCGGTGTCGGCGTCGATGATCGGGTTCGGGATTGGCGGTTTGGCCGCCACCATCGCCTGGCTGCTCGGCATACTGATGTTTACACCGCTGGGTCGTCGATTTGGATGGGGCTTTACCCCTGGGGCCGAGGGGAACGAGAGTGCTTCACCAGGGGTCACCCGTCTCGGCCCAACCGTTGCCGTCCTGGTGTTCGTGGCGGTTCTGTCGATGTCGGTGTCCCGCTACCTGTAAATCCAGCGGTTCATAGGATCATCGACAGGAATCGTTTGGTTCTCTCCCTCTGCGGATTGGTGAGGATCTCGGAGGGGGGTCCTTCCTCGACCACCATCCCATCGTCCATGAAGACGATCCGATCGGCCACCTCGCGGGCAAACCCCATCTCGTGGGTGACCACCATCATCGTCATCCCGTCTTCGACTAGTCCGCGCATGACGTCGAGCACCTCTCCCACCAGTTCGGGATCGAGGGCGGAGGTGGGCTCGTCGAAGAGCATCATGTCCGGTCCCATCGAGAGTGCACGGGCGATGGCCGTTCTCTGCTTCTGACCACCGGAGAGGTGGTTGGGATATGAGTCGATCTTGTCGAGAAGACCCACCCGATCCAGATTGGCTCGAGCAATCTCCTCGGCCTCGGGACGAGAACGCTTCAACACCTTTCGTTGGGCGATGGTGAGGTTGCGGAGGACGGTGAGATGAGGGAAGAGGTTGAACTGTTGGAACACCATCCCGATACGGGTGCGGACGTTGTCCACGTCGGCGTCGATGTCGGTGATGTCGTCGCCCTCGATAATGATCTTTCCGGAAGTTGGCTCCTCGAGGCGATTTACACAACGAAGCAAGGTCGACTTGCCCGAACCAGACGGTCCGATGACACACACCACCTCCCTGGAATTGACCTGGAAGTCGATTCCCTTCAGGACTTCGAGATCGCCGAACGACTTGTGGAGATCGCGTATCTGGATGGGTGGAGCGTTTGGGTCCATCATGTCGTTTCTGTCATCTCGCCCGGGCCGATCGTTTCTCGAGACGACTCACCAGGAAGGTGAGAGGCAGGGTGATCACCAGGTAGGCGATGGCGATGACGGTGAGCGGGGTACCGTTGAAATGGGTTGACATCAGATCGCGGCCCAACTTGGTGAGCTCTTTGGTAACGGGTGTCGTCCCGGCGACGAAGAAGAGCGATGTGTCCTTGATGAGCAGGACCAGCTCGTTGGTGAGGGGTGGGATGATGATGCGAAACGCCTGGGGCAGGACGATCGAGATCATGGCGGTGGCCCGTGACATGCCCAGGGAGCGAGCCGCCTCTGTCTGGCCCTTGGGGACGGCCTCGATACCGGCTCGGATGGTCTCGGCCATGTAGGCGGCGGCCACCAGACTCAAGCCGACGACGGCCCGGCCCGTCGTCCCACCCGGAATCCAATCCGCGGCCCCCTCGAAGGCGATGGGGATGGCGAACACCACCAGGATGATGGTGACCAACGCGGGCAGGCCGCGGAACAGCTCGATGTAGCCGTTGGCAAACCAACGGTAAGGACCGATCGACGACAGCTTCATCAGGGCGAGCACCAGGGCGAGGGTGAGCCCGATGGCGAAGGAGAGGGCGGTGTAGAGCAGGGTGTTCTTCATCCCGATGACGATCACATCGGGAAGCATGTCGCGTGCGACCTCCGGGTCGAAGAAGGCACGTTGGATGGTCGCCCAGTCTGCAATGAACAGGGCGACCACCACCAAGGCGACCAGCACAACGTACATGATGCCCCGGGTCACCTGACGTCTCCTCCGGGGGCTCACAGGGCGGGTCGTCACTGAGCTGGTCTCCTGTTTCTATTCGCCGAACCACTCCTCGAAGAGGGCGTCATACTCTCCACTCTCCTGGAGGGCGGCCAACGCCTCGTTCACCGCTGCCAGGAGGGCGGGATTCCCGTCCTTCTCCAGGGCGAATCCGTACTCCTCATCGGTGGGGTAGGTCTCCACCACGGCCACCGTGTCGTCCTCAAGGGTGCGACCCTGGTTGACCACGAGATCCTGGAGGATCGCCACTATCTCGCCCGACTCCAGGGCGACAAAGAGGTCCCCAGGATTGTCGTAGCTCTGGATGGTGGCATCCTCGGGAGCGTTCTCCTGGGCAAATGCCTCGCCAGTGGTGCCTGACTGCACCCCGAAGGTCTGTCCGGCGAGGTCTTCGATGGTGGCGATGCCGGAGTCGGTCTTGGTGAGCAGCGACTGGTCGGCGGTGAAATACGGATCGGTGAAGTCGATCGCCTCGGCCCGCTCCTCGGTGATGGTGATCGATGCCGCCGCGATGTCGCATAGGTCGCCAGCAAACGCCGATCCCGTGGTGATGGGGTCGAACCCGCTGTTGTTGACCGCCAGCTCGAGACCCAGATCGGTGGCGATCAGGCGCATCAACTCGATGTCGAACCCGGTGAACTCACCATCCTCTTCGAACTCCATCGGTACGTACGGGGCATCGGTGCACACCGTCAAAGTCCCCGCCTCGATGGTTTCAATGTCGCTGGTAGCAGCGGAGGTCTCGGTGGCACCGGTTGTTTCGGCGGCGGCGGTTGTTTCGGCACCGGCAGTAGTTTCCGCAGCGGTGGTTGTCTCAGCCGCGGCGGCTGAGGTCTCGGTAGCGGATCCGGCGGTTGTTTCGGTGCCGTCCTCTCCATCACCGCCGCAGGCTGCGACGGTCATCATCATGACGGCCAGAATTATCAAGCTTCGTGCTCTCATTTTTGGTTCTCCTTAGCTCGACGCCAGTGTACGCCCCTCGAACGGACGATTTCAGAAAGAGCGACATCTCCGCCCCGATCTCAGAAGAATGCGACGATGAACCAGGCCACCCCGGCGCTGATGATAAGCAGAGCGGTGATTGCCGAGAGTATGAGCAAGAGGCGGGTCGACATGTCGTCTAGGACGGTACACCGCGGCATCAATCCAGCGATAGACCACTAGGCTCAACCAAGTCTGACGTGAAAGGTTGAACAACGTGGCTGACATCGTGATCGTTGGGGGTGGGCCGGGCGGCTATGCCGCGGCGTTATACGCCCACAACTTCGGGCTGGACGTGACGCTCATCTCCGAGGAGCGTCCGGGCGGCACATGTCTCATCCGAGGGTGCATCCCCGCTAAGCAGTGGCTCCAGATCGCCGAGGTCTACTCCACGGTGAAGCACGCCTCGGACTTCGGTGTGGTGTCGTCGGAGCCCGAGATGGACTGGGACGCCGCCCTTGGCAAGAAGGAGCAGACAGTGGAGACCCTGGTACGGGGTCTTGGGGGTCTCCTCAAACAGCGGGGCGTCAACGTGGTCGAGGGCTACGGTCGTCTCGCCGGTGAGGGCAAGGTCACGGTGGACACGAGTGAGGGCACCGAGACGATTGAAGCCGACAAGGTCATCCTCGCCTCCGGCTCCTATGCAAGATCCATTCCCGGTTACGAGGTGGACGGCGAGAAAATCGTCACCTCCGACCACGCCCTGGACTGGCCCTCCCAGCCACAGAGGGTGGCGGTTATTGGCGGCGGGGTCATCGGATGTGAGTTTGCCTCGATGCTCGCCGACCTGGGCTCGGAGGTCCATGTTTTTGAGATGATGGACCAGATTGTGCCCGGGGCCGATGCCGACGGCACCAAGACCCTTCAGCGGCAGCTTCAAAGGCGGGGCATCAAGTTCCATATCGGTGTTGCTGTGGAACCAGCGAACGTTGACGGGGATGCGATCACCGTGCCCTTTGGCGATGAGTCCGTGGAGGTCGACGTGGTGCTCGTGGCAGTCGGTCGCGGCCCACGGACCGACGACGTGGGACTCGACAAGACGGGCGCCCAGGTCGAGAACGGCTTCGTGCAGGTCGACCCTGACACGATGGAGACGGCCGAGACCGGGCTCTACGCCGTGGGGGACATCGTGGCCGGCACCGCCCAGTTGGCCCACGTCGCATTCGCCGAAGCCATCGCAGCCGTCACCCACATCGCCACCGGAGAGACACGCCCCGTCGATTACCGTGCCATACCCCGTGTCACCTACACCCATCCAGAGTTCGCCGAGGTCGGCCTCACCGAGGCCCAGGCCGTCGAGGCCGGGTATGAGGTCGAGACCACCGACCACGCCTTCAACGGGGTGGGTAGGGCGATCATCATCGGCCAGAATCAGGGGATGGTGAAGCTGATCAGCGAAAAGGACGGTCCGATTCTTGGCGCTTCGATAGTCGGCCCCCAGGCAGGTGAGCTCATCCACGAGCTCATGTATGCCGTGGGTTGGGAGGCTCTCCCCGCAGAGGCAGCTGCCTTTATCCATGCCCATCCCACCTTGGCCGAGGCCGTGGGGGAGACCCTCTTGTCCGCCACCGGTATGAGTCTGCACTAGTGGCCCGTCCACTAGGCCACTAAGGAGCACCACGATGTCGACAACGATCAGCATGCCCCAACTCGGGGAGACCGTGACCGAGGGCACCATCCTGCGTTGGGCCAAGGGAGTCGGCGATGAGATCGCCGAGGATGAGGTGTTGGTGGAGATATCGACCGACAAGGTCGATACTGAAGTTCCTTCGCCGGCTTCGGGAACGATTCTGGAACTTTTGGTGGGGGAGGGCGACACCGTCGAGGTTGGTACCGCCATCGCCGTGATCGGAGAGAGCAACGAGGCAGGAGGCGAGAGTACGTCTCCGGAGGAAGAGACGACGGAAGAACCAGAAGCGGCTGAAGAGGAGCCTACGGAGAATGATGCCGTCCCCGCGCCCGCCGCCGAGGAGGAGTCTGCAGCAGAGGAACCGGCCGCTGAACCAGCAGCGGAGGAGCCAAGTGAGCCGCCAGCCGAAAGCCCGACACCGCCAACATCCGGTGGTGGGGAATCCACCACGATCAGCATGCCCCAACTCGGGGAGACCGTCACCGAGGGCACCATCTTGCGTTGGGCCAAGGGGGTCGGTGATGAGATCGCCGAGGATGAGGTGTTGGTGGAGATATCGACCGACAAGGTCGATACTGAGGTTCCTTCGCCTGCTTCGGGGACGATCCTGGAGTTGTTGGTGGGGGAGGGCGA
Organism: Acidimicrobiia bacterium; assembly: GCA_009377735.1. GTDB lineage: Bacteria > Actinomycetota > Acidimicrobiia > Spongiisociales > ZC4RG35 > WHTL01. The sequence continues at coordinate 2,851 of WHTL01000081.1, read as the reverse complement.
CACCGTTGAGGTTGGTACCGCCATAGCCGTGATCGGCGAATCCGGAGGCGGGTCCGCTGCCGCAGCGGAGCCGGAAGCGGCACCAGAAGAGACACCAGAGGAGTCCGCCGCCGAGCCGGAAGCCCCCGCTCAAGAACCCACACCCGAGCCGGAACCCGCCCCCGAGCCGGAACCCGCCCGCGAACCCGCGGCAGCGGCGGCGGCGAGCGCCGAGCCATCCGGTGGTGCTGAAGCCTCGGGAATGTTGCTCTCACCAGTGGTCCGCAAGCTCATCAGGGAAAACGATCTCGACCCGAAGGCCATCAGCGGCACCGGTCGCGGTGGTCGTATCACCCGGCGCGATGTCGAAGCTGTGATCGAAGCCGGCGGAACGCCAGCACCTGCTGCCGAGGAGCCAGCCGCACCAGAGCCGGCCGCTGCGGAGCCGGCTGCTTCCGCCCCCAAGGCAGCCGCTCCTGAAGCTGCTCCCTCCGCCGCCAAGGCGGAGCAGAAAATGGTTGTGCCGGAAGGGTCCGAGGTGGTCGATCTTGAGCGTCTCAGGGTGAGGATCGGCGAGAACATGATCCGGGCCAAGCAGACCGCCGCCCACGTGTGGGCTTCCATCGAGGTCGATTTCGAGCGGATCGAGAAGGTCCGCCAGAAGCACAAGGCGGAGTTCAAGGAGAGAGAAGGATTCTCCCTCACATATCTCCCGTTTGTGGCACGGGCCGTCGTCGACGCCCTCCACGAGTATCCGATCGTCAACTCCTCGTTCTATCTGGAACAGAAGAAGGCGGTGATGCATCGTTCGGTCAACCTGGGAATCGCCGTCGATGTCGATCAGAAAGCGTTGGTCGTCCCGGTGATCAAGAACGCAGCCGATCTGCGGCTGTCCGGTCTTGCCCGCCAAGTTCGTGATCTGGCCGCCAAGGCCCGTGAGGGACGTCTCGAGCCGGACGACATTGCAGAGTCGACGTTCTCGATCACCAATCCGGGCCCGTTCGGCACGTTCCAGACCGCTCCCATCATCAATGTGCCCAATACCGCGATCCTCTCCACCGACACCGTTACCAAGCGGGCCACCGTGATCGAGGGTCCTGACGGAGGCGATCTCATCGCCATCCGCCATATCGGATATCTCGGATTGACGTGGGATCACCGAGCCTTCGACGGTGCGCCGGCTGCCCTGTTCCTCAAACGGATCAAGGAGAACCTGGAGACCTGGGACTGGGAGCAGGAGCTGGCGTGAGCCAGGGTCTGGGAGGGGGCAGGGCCACTGTGGTGGCCCTGGCAGTGTTGGTCGCCGCCTGTTCCGGCGAGAGCGACGACCCCATTGTGTCCCTCGGGTCTCTCCCCGAAGACACCGCCCCTCTCTCCACGGCGCCCGGGACCACCGGAGCCACAACCACGGTGGCGACGACGACCACGTCGACCACGGTGCACACGTCCTCCACTCCCACGACTAACCCATCGGCAGCACCCACCGGTGCCGCACAGGCATGGGAAGCGTTCTGGACCGCCCTTCCCAACCCCCGATCCGACGGCGTTCTGAAAGGACCGGCTACGCCCGAAGTCAAGCAGTCCGTCGCCGAGTTCATCTACCGTCCCGCCTTTCCCAGGCAGCTGTCCGCCGTTGAAAGCCACCCGCTGGTCAAGGGACAGGGCAGATTCAGGGCGATCACCGATTGCCTACTCACCCAACCACCGCTGTCGGGCGACGCCAACCAGAGTGGACTGCTGGTGCGGGGCACCGCAGAGAACCGGCCCAATGGATGGCGGGTGACCAAGGTCGACATCGGAGCGAAAAGCCCCGTATGCGCCCCGGGGGAGTTGGTGGAGCCGGCCCAGGAACTCTGGGTGCGGGACCTTGAACTGGAGCTCGGTCTCCCCGGGTCCCTCCCCGAGATAGAGGCCCTGGAGACCGAGGACCTCCACTCCAGCACAAGTGAGTATGCCGATCAGATCCGGGCCGCTGGGGGCACTTATAGAGGTGAGAGACAGCTCAATCCGGTCGTCTCGGCAGTCACATTCGACGATGCGGGACGGGTGGTGATCCAGTTCCGGTCCTGTCACACCTACAGCGACGACTTCGGTATCGTGGCCGACGGTGAGCTGCTCACCGATCTCTACGATCCCAACGTGCGTCGCTCCGACATCGGTGAGGTCACCCGGTTCGGGGATGGGTGGAGGGTAAGCAGCATCGAGGGTTCACGACGACCTTGTGAGCCGGGTGACGGAGCCATCGAGGTGGTCGGCGGCGGGTGAGCCAGGCGAGAACTGGTAGAACCTAGGCGGCTCCGACCTCCCGTGGACTGTCGACGAGGTCTTCTCCACCGAGACGGGCTGAGTTCCTCACGGCAATAGTGGTGTAATTCCCATCATTCCTTTATCATCTTTTCCATGTCGGTAAAAGTTCTCAGCAGGCTCTCGCTGCTGCTTGTCCTGAGCGCACTCCTCATAGTCGGAGTAGCGACGCTGGGTTCGGCGGCGGGCTGCGGACGCGGGGGTAACGGGGACGAGGGGTGGGCGGGTTGTACGCCGGAGAAAATCCCCGATCGCAACTATGACGATCCGCAGGAAGACCCCAGAGGGAATCCGATCAGTGAAGATGAACTCTGGCAGATGTACTGTGTCGACCGCTACCCCGACTACGACGGCGATACCGAAACCGGGCCCTGGGACAACGACCCCGAGTCCCTGAACGACTTCTACTACGACACCCGTCCCATTCCTGACTTTATCCTCGATGATATGAACCTCGACCCTACGGGCGTGTACATCTGGGTGTGGGCGGTCTGTGGTGGTCCCGACTGGGAGCGCAATCGTGATCAGTTCGGTTACGGCCCCCAGGGCGCCAACTTCGCCAACTGGG
>WHTL01000155.1 GCA_009377735.1 Acidimicrobiia bacterium | reverse complement strand
GAGGCGCTGGACCAGGCCGGACGATGGTTGGGAAGGGGTGTGGCCACCATCATCGACATCCTGTCGCCATCCGTGGTGGTATTAGGTGGGGGACTGGGAAATGTGACCCGTCGTCTCATCGGTCCCGCTCGTGAGGTGATCGCCGGGATCGACCGCTACCGCTACCGCACCGAGGTCGAGATCCGCCCCTCCGATCTCGGAGAATTCGCCGGAGCCCACGGGGCAGCACTGCAGGTGAGGGATTAATCCCGAGCCAGCGCTGATAGCTCGTAGAATTCGCCGTCTGCATCCTATCCGCCGACCGCAGATGCCACGGTGTACCGCCTGGCGGCGTTACCCTCGGGGTCATGGAGTTCCGGCGAATCCACAACCTCCCGCCGTACGCCTTCGCCGAGGTCAATGCTCGCAAGATCGAGGCGAGACGTCGGGGCGAGGACGTAGTCGATCTCGGATTCGGTAACCCCGACATCCCATCACCGCCCGCAGCAGTCGACAAGCTGGTCGAGGCGGCGCAAAACCCTCGAAACCATCGCTACTCCGTATCGCGCGGTCTCCCCAACCTACGTAGGGCGATCTCGGATCGCTACCGCCGCCGCTTCGGAGTAGAGCTCGATCCTGAAACGGAGGTCATCAGCACCATCGGCGCCAAAGAGGGCCTCTCCCATCTTCTCTGGACCCTCCTGGAACCCGGTGACGTGGCCATAGTGCCCGAACCGTCTTATCCGATCCACATCTACGCACCGATCCTCACCGGTGGACAGGTGAAACGTGCCCCAATCGCCGACGACTACTTCGGTGTCCTCGAGAGGATGTTCGTCGAGTCCTGGCCGAAGCCGCGAGTGATAATCGTCTCCTTCCCGCACAACCCGACAACCATGTGTGTTGATCTCGGGTTCTTCGAACAGCTCGTTGAGTTCGCACAGCATCACGGCGTGTTCGTGATCCACGACTTCGCCTACGCCGACGTTGCCTTCGATGGATATGAGCCACCGTCACTTCTCCAGGTTGACGGGGGCAGGGAGGTGGGCGTCGAGTTGTACACGATGACCAAGGGCCATTCCATGCCGGGTTGGAGGGTGGGATTTGTCGTGGGCAACTCAGAGGCCGTCGCGGCACTGGGGAAGCTCAAGTCATACCTCGACTACGGGACATTCCAACCCATTCAGATCGCCTCCATCGTCGCCCTCAACGAGGGCGACGCCTACATCAAGGAGGTCAACGAGATCTATGAGCGACGCAGAGATTCTCTGATCGACGGTCTCTGCAGGGTGGGATGGGATATCGAGCGGCCGCGGGGAACGATGTTCGTCTGGGCGAAGATCCCCGAGGCATACCAGGAGATGGGCTCGTTGGAGTTTTCGTTCCATCTTCTCTCGGAGGCTTCGGTTGCCGTAAGTCCCGGGGTGGGGTTTGGCGACGAGGGTGAGGGTTATGTGCGTTTCGCCCTGGTGGAGAACGAGCATCGCATCGGTCAGGCAGTGCGCGGCATCCGCCGCGCCCTAGACCGGATCTGAGCGACCGACCACTTGTCATGGGTTCCGCTGGCAAGAACCAGGCAATCGAGAAGATGAGGACCGCCGGGGTCACGCCAGCGGCCATCGAGGTGTTCGCCCACTACTACGACTTGGTGGAGTCGGGGGCGAGCGGGATGACCCCGGAGGACTCGATCGAACCGATCAAGTCATTGCCACGTCTCGTCGAGCTCGAGACCGACGAAGAGGCGGCTGTCGAGGCCCTGCAACGAACCGTGGTGATAAAGCTCAACGGGGGTCTGGGCACATCGATGGGCATGGAAGGGCCCAAGTCGCTACTCGAGGCACGGCCCGGTCGCACCTTCTTGGATCTCATCGCCGGTCAGGTCCTGGCTCTGCGACGGAAGTTCGACATCAGTCTCCCCCTGGTATTCATGAACAGCTTCCGAACCCGGAACGACACGTTGGCCGCGTTGGAGGAGTATTCGGAACTCCCGGTTGAGGGGCTACCGCTCGACTTCCTACAGAATCGGGAGCCCAAGCTGGCGGCCGACGACCTTACCCCGATATCGTGGCCACCCGATCCGGACCTGGAGTGGTGCCCACCAGGGCACGGGGACCTCTACACGGCCATCACGGGCTCGGGGGTCCTGGAGTCACTCATCGACCTGGGCTTCCGATACGCCTTCGTCTCCAATGCCGACAATCTGGGGGCGCTGGTCGATCCCCGATTGATCTCCTGGTTCGCCTCCTCGGGAGCGCCATTTGCCTCGGAGTCCTGTCGGCGCACTCCATCGGATCGCAAGGGCGGCCATCTGGCGGTACGCAGAAGTGACAAGCGGCTGATTTTGCGGGAGACGGCCCAGACACTCCCCGAGGACATGGAGGATTTCACCGACATCGACCGCCACCACTACTTCAATACCAACAACCTCTGGCTCGATCTCAACGCTCTTGCGGTGAAGCTCGATGAAACGGATGGTGTGCTGGGTTTGCCGCTCATCAGGAATGTCAAGAACGTGAACCCGTCCCAGCCGGAGTCGCCCAAGGTGATCCAAATCGAGACGGCTATGGGAGCCGCCATCGAGGTTTTCGACGGATCCCTCGCCATCGAGGTCGACAGGTCACGCTTCCTGCCGGTGAAGACCACCAACGAGTTGTTGGCACTTCGCTCCGATGCCTATGAGGTCGACGATGAGGATCGGGTTCATCTCGTCGATGGTCGTACCACACCCCCTCACATCGATCTCGACGACGTATACACCCTAGTCTCAGATTTTGATTTTCGTTTTCCGTCCGGGCCGCCGTCCTTGGCAACGGCAGACTCGCTCGTGGTGGACGGCGACTGGATCTTCGGCGCCGATGTCAGGGTGGACGGCTCGGTAGTGGTGGAGCCACCCCATGAGGCCCAGGGAGTCATCCCCGACGGGACCCTCCTCTCGGGGTAGACCAGCGGCACACACCACTACCCTTTCCACACACGATATCGAGGAGGCGATGGGTGAAACTTGGCGTCTTGTTCCCCGGCCAGGGGAGCCAGTTTGTCGGAATGGGTGCAGACCTCTTCGAGGCGCGCCCCGATCTTCTCGGCGACGCCGTTGACGACGTTCTGGGGTGGTCACTGAAAGACACCTGTCTTGGGGGTCCGCTAGAGGTCCTCACCGAGACCGACCGCGCCCAACCCGCGCTCTACGCCCTCTCCTACGCACTCTGGGAGGAGACCCGTGACAGGATCCCCCAACCACTTGCCGCCGCGGGACACTCCCTTGGTGAATACACGGCACTCGCCGCTGCCGGAATCATTGACTACCTCGGCGGTCTGGAACTGGTGGCGCGCCGTGGTGCCGCCATGGCCGACGCAGCGGCATTGGAGCCGTCAGGGATGGCAGCGCTGCTCGGCGCCGAAGAAGAGACAGCCGAGAAGGTGGCTGCAATTCGACAAGAGGGGGGCGGTCGTCTTTCGGTTGCCAATCTGAACGCCCCGGGTCAGGTGGTGGTGGCGGGGGGGATCACCGATCTGGACTGGCTGGAGGAGAACGCCCGCTCCCTCGGGGTGCGGCGTGCAATCCGTCTCAATGTCGCCGGTGCCTTCCATTCGCCCTTCATGGCTCCCGCCGAGGCCGCTGTGCACGAAGCGGCGTCGTCCACGATCTTCGACGATGGAGCCTTTCCCGTCTATGCCAACGTTTCCGCGGCACCCTTCGAGGCATCCCAGGGCGCCGACCTCCTCGCCTCCCAGGTGGTATCCCCGGTGCGCTTCCAGGAGTCACTGGTGTCGATGGGGAAGGCGGGGGTTGACGTGTTCATCCATCTCGGTCCCGGTGACGTCACCGCAAAGATGGCCAAGAGGTCCGTGCCCGGTTCCGACGTATTCGTGGTGTCGGAACTTGGTGATATCGACACCCTCGTCGAGTCTCTGGGTACGATGTCGTGCGAGGTGCCTAACGACAGCGAGGCACCAGACGACAGCACGGAGCCGACATGACGAACGCCACCATCACAGGTTGGGGCAAGGCTATGCCACCGGCAACTCTCAGCAACGACGACCTGGCAAAGATCGTTAAAACCTCTGACGAGTGGATCACTACCCGGACCGGCATAAAGGAGCGTCGTATCTCACATGTCGACGTGTCGGACATGGCAGCGGTCGCGGCGCACCACGCCCTGGCAGCGGCGGGACTCGTTGCGTCCGACCTAGACCTGATAATCGTGTGCACCTGCACCGCCGATTCCACCATCCCGTCGACGGCCTCGAGGGTTCAGGAGATCCTCGGTGCCACCGGGTGCGCCGCCCTCGATCTCAACGCAGCGTGCTCTGGCTTCATCTACGGCCTGGTAGTCGGGACCAACATGATCAAGGCGGGGACCAACTCGAAGGTCCTGATCGTTGGAGCGGAAAAGCTGAGCTATCACCTCAACTTTGCCGACCGCTCCACAGCGGTCTTGTTCGGCGATGGCGCTGGGGCGGTGATCCTGGAGGCGACCGAGGACGATGTCGGGGTCCTCGCCAGCGAGCTGGGCCTCGACGGGGACGCCCGTGATCTCCTTGCGATTGAGGTCACGGGAACAAAGGGAACACGTCAATCCGCCGACCCCGCACAATCTGGAATCGTGATGAACGGCCAGGAGGTCTTCCGCAGGGCGGTCACGACGATGGGAGACTCCGCAGTGCGCGTGGTCGAGGAGTCCGGTCTTTCCTTGGGGGACGTTGATCTTCTCATTCCTCACCAGGCCAACAGCAGGATCATCGACGCAACGGCACGTCGGCTCAAGCTCGAACCGGCCAAGGTGTTCGTGAATATTGGCTCTTACGGGAATACCTCTGCTGCCACAATCCCTGTTGCCATCGCCGAGGCGGTGGAACAGGGTCGCGTCGAACCGGGAGCCGTCATAGTGTTTGCCGCCTTCGGTGCCGGCCTCTCTTGGGCGGCTGCAGCTCTCAAGTGGGGTGATCGGGTGGAGCCTGTGTCCACGAGTGATGCGGCTCTGCCCACGACCGATAAGACGGCGATGGAGCTCATCCAGCCCAACATCGATTTCTTCGGTCTGGCATGACGCGGGTCGCGTTGGTCACTGGGGGTTCTCGGGGTATCGGTCGTGCCATTGCACTCGAGCTCGCGGCGGTGGGTCATCGAGTGGCAATCAACTATTCCCGCAACGCCGAGGCGGCGGAAGAAGTGGTGGCCGAGGTGGCGGATAGTGACGGGGAGGCGATCGCCGTCGGTTCCGATGTCTCCGATCCCGAGGCGGTTAGTGAAATGGTCGAGACCGTCACCGATCAGCTGGGTCCAATCGAGATCCTGGTGAACAATGCCGGGATCACCAAGGACGGTCTGCTGATGCGCATGAGCCTCGAGGACTTCGACGATGTGGTGGCGACGAACCTTCGTTCGGTATTCCTATGCACCAAGGCGGTGATGCGAGGAATGCTTCGGTCAAAATGGGGCCGCATCATCAGCCTTTCTTCGGTCTCGGGGATAGGGGGAAATCCGGGGCAGGCGAACTACGCCGCCTCCAAGGCCGGGATCATCGGATTCAGTAAGTCGGTCGCCAAGGAGATCGGATCCCGCGGCGTGACGGTGAATGTGGTGGCGCCGGGGTTCATTTCGACCGACATGACCGAAGAGCTCCCCGATGCGGTGCTCGATACGGCCGTGTCACAGACCTCGGTAGGGCGGGCGGGTTCGCCCGCCGAGGTGGCGGCTATGGTCGGGTTTCTTGCATCTGAGGAAGCGTCGTACGTCAACGGACAGGTGTTCCGTGTTGACGGCGGCCTAACCATGTAGATTGATCTAACACACATTCCGAGTAGAGAAGGAAAGTAATTCAATGGAGCGCAGTGCAGTTGCAGAACGGCTAGAGGAAGTCCTCGTCACCGAGCTTGGCCTCGACGCGGACAAGATCGTCGAGGAGGCGAATTTCGAGGAGGATCTCGAAGTCGATTCCCTCGGAGTCGTGGAGTTACTCATGGCTCTCGAGGATGAATTCGGCGTCCAGATCCCCGATGAGGAAGCCGAGGATATCGGCACCGTCGGCCAGGCAATCGATCTCGTCCACGGCAAGCTAGCAGCAGAGTAGGTATAAGTGCCCCACCAGCGAAGGGTGGTGGTGACCGGTCTCGGTGCCATCACCCCCTTGGGTCTCGATGCCGAATCCACCTGGGATGGGATGCTGGCGGGCCGGTCCGGTGTCGGCCAGATCACACTGTTCGACGCCTCGGAATATCGGACCACCATCGCCGCCGAGGTCGATGGCTACGATCCGCTCGATCATTTCGACCGTCGTGAGATCCGTCGACTAGACCGTTACACACAGTTCTTTCTCGTTGCGGTTCGCGAGGCGCTCACCTCAGCCGGGCTCGAGTACACCGAGGACGATCCCGAGGCGACCCGAGCCGGTGTCTTTGTGGGAGCGGGATTCGGTGGGATGGGTTCTTTCATCGACGAGGTGCGGTTGCTCGACGCCAGGGGCCCAGGGCGGGTGAGTCCCACTGCGATCCCGCAAATAATCCCCAATATGGCGGCCGGACTCGCCTCTATGGAACACCATCTGCTTGGACCGGTTTCGTGCGTGGTGACGGCCTGTTCGGCGTCGGCCAACGCAATCGGTGATGCCACCGAGCTGATCCGTCGCGGTTCTGTCGAGGTGATGGTCGCAGGTGGTGCCGAGGCCGCCATCAATGAGTTCGGTGTTGCCAGCTTCGCCCAGGCCCGCGCCCTCTCTACCCGGAACGACGACCCCGAGGCGGCGTCGCGTCCGTTCGACATCGATCGAGACGGTTTCGTGATGGGGGAAGGAGGCGCGGCTCTCATCCTCGAGGAACGGGAGCACGCCATCGCACGGAGTGCGAGCATCCTTGCCGAGGTGACTGGTTACGGCATGTCCGCCGACGCCTACCACATCACCCTGCCACGGCCGGGTGGCACAGGTGCCGCACGGGCGATGACGATGGCAATCGATGACGCCGGGATATTGCCGTCCGATCTCTCATATCTCAATGCGCACGGAACCTCGACACCGGCCAACGATTCGACCGAGACCCTCGCCATCAAGATTGCCCTCGGTGAGAGTGCGATGGATGTCCCCGTTTCGTCGATCAAGTCGATGACCGGTCACACCCTCGGTGCGGCGGGAGCGGTGGAGGCACTCGCCTGTATCCTCGCTATTCGCGATGGAAGGATTGCTCCAACCGTCAACCTCGACAATCTTGACCCTGAGTGTGAGTTGGATCATGTGGCGAACGAATTTCGGGAGGCCGAGGTGACGCACACCATCTCCAACTCCTTCGGCTTCGGGGGCCACAACGTCGCCCTGGTGTTCAGTCGGGACGAGAGCTAGCTGTCCGACCCGACGGCTCCGCATCAAAGAGTGCTCTCGGGGGTCCGGGTGTGACGGTTCTCCGCGATCGCGTCGAACCATTTTCGAGAACTGCACCACCACCAGTATCAGGGCCGGTGGCACTCTGTCAGGTCTGACCCGTATCATCCCAACCACTGTCCGCCACGAGGCTACGGGAGACCTCAAACGCGATCACATTGAACCCGTTAGCTCACCCCGAAGCGACAGACAGACACCGAGTCGCGGGAGTGAGGTTGGACGGCCCCGACCACGCGAGAAGTGAGACAGAGGCAGCCGTAGGGGGTCTGGGGGACTCCGGGAGTCCCCCAGAAGTAACTCGGTACTACCCGTCTCCACGGCGGCCGCGGCGAGTCACTTGGGCCAGTCTGCTTTCGGTCTCGGCCGCTAGGGGCTGGTCCATCCGCCAAGTCCAGTTCCGCTGTACCGTGGCCGGGGTATTCATCCGTGCCGTGGATCCGAGCCCGAGGAGGTCCTGTGCGGGGATGACGGCTAGATGCGCCGATGATTCGACCACCATTGAGATCATCGCCCAGTGGATCTCTCCGAGGTCATTTCCACCCCTTTTGAGAAGGTCGAGCCGTCCTATGTCGAGGAGATCGGGGTCCCGGTCGGGATTCCCCGCCCAGAACCATCCCATGGCCGTATCGTTGTCGTGTGTCCCCGTGTATGCCACCACGTCCATGGGGTAGCGGTCGGGGTGGTGGAGATTGGTGTCGGACTCGGCGGCATCGAGCCCGAACTGGAGTACTCGCATGCCGGGAAAGCCAAACTGTTTGCGGAGGGCCGTGACCTCAGGCGTGATGATCCCCAGGTCCTCGGCGATGATGGGCATGGTCCCCAGTTGGCGTTCCATTTCCTCGAAGAAGCCAGATCCGGGTCCCTGGACCCAGTGCCCCCCAACCGCCGTTGGTTTCTCCGACGGGATCTCCCAGTAGTCGACGAACCCACGGAAGTGGTCTATACGCACCAGATCGAACCGTTGCAGTATCTTCTTGAGACGCTCGGTCCACCATCGGTAACCCTCGGATCGGTGACTATCCCAGAGATACAGCGGATTGCCCCACCGCTGCCCCGTCTCTGAGAAGTAGTCAGGGGGAACACCGGCGACTACCAGGGGGCTTCCCTCATGGTCGAGGTCGAAGAGATGACGGTTGGCCCAGACGTCGGCAGAGTCGTGGGCGACAGAGATCGGAAGGTCTCCCACCAGACCAATTTCGCGCCCGGATGCCTCCCGACGCAGGGACTCCCACTGCATCTCGAAGAAGAACTGGATGATCTCGACACTCCTGATCGAATCCGATAGAGAGCGTCGCGCCTCGTCGAGGGAGTCGGGATCCCGGTCACGAACCCGGTGGTCCCACTCGATCCACGACCGTCCACCGTGCGCCTGTTTGAGAGCGGCATATAGGGAGAAATCGCCCAGCCAAAACGAGTTGTCGGAGCGGAACTTCTCGAGCTCATCCGCTCTCGTGCCCGTGAGTTGGAATGAGGCCGCCGCCTGCTCCAACAGGACAGGTTTGATGGCGGTCACCCGCCCGTAATCGACGGGGCCACCATGAACATCCACGGGCACGTTGTCACCATCGAGAAGACCCTCGGACGCGAGGAGGGAAAGATCGACCATTAGGGGGTTGCCCGCAAAGGCAGATGGTGACTGATAGGGGGAGTCGGCATATCCGGTTGGTCCGACGGGGAGCATCTGCCACCAG
>WHTL01000150.1 GCA_009377735.1 Acidimicrobiia bacterium | reverse complement strand
GTGTCCTGACCCTCCCGGTGACACCAAGGACGGGTGTGTCGTACGCGGTCGTCTCTCCCGGATGACGATCAACGTCGACAATAACGCGGGACCGGAGGAGCCTCTCATCGACGGGAAATGGTGCTTCCAGTTCCCCTCCCACTCCGCCGATGATCTGGTGTTTGGTCTGGACGGGATGCTGTATCTCTCCGCTGGTGATGGAGCCAGCTTCAACCAAGCCGACTATGGACAATGGGGGGGCGATGAGCCCAACACACCCGTGCCTGAGAACCCATGTCAGGACCCTCCACATCCCACCGACGCCAGCCCAATCACCGGTGAGGGTGGGATGCTCCGGAGCCAGGACATTCGAACTAGTGCTGATGACCTCGGTTACAACGGCGCCGTTCTTCGGATCGATCCGGATACCGGAAATGCCGCACCGGGGAACCCCGACGGGTCTCGCTTGATCGCGCACGGTCTGCGGAACCCTTATCGGATGGCCTTCGGCCCCGATGGTGATCTTTATGTGGCCGACGTCGGTTGGAGCCTCTGGGAGGAGATAAACGTCATCGAGGGGGCAAGCGGTGGTCCGGCGGAGATCCACAACTTCGGTTGGCCCTGCTACGAGGGACGCGAAGACAAGCTCCACGACTTTGAGATCATGGGAAATGCACTTTGCGATGACCTCTATGCAGACGAGACCGCCGACCCAGCCACCGTGACCGAGCCACTGTTTGAGTATCGACATGGGTGGACGGTGTGGGACGGAGCCGATGGAGGCGCCAGCGGCAGCTCGGCAGTTTCGGCTATCGGTTTCATGGAGGGTGGCAACTATCCCGCGGAGTGGGACGATGCTCTCGTTTTCTCCGACTACAACCGCCAGGGAGTCTGGGCTCTCAAAGAGGTTGACGGCGAGTATGTGGCAGTGCAGACGGTCGGTGGTTACGACGAGCCCGAGGACGGGGCGTATCTACTCTCCACCGCTGGGATAGTCGATATCCAACCTGGGCCCGGCGGCAATCTCTACATGGTGGATCTTGATGCCGGCGTCTTTCGACTGCGATATGACCCGAACAATGTTCCACCGATCGCCCGCATCGATCGTGTCGGATTGGATGGAGACCCAACCAAGACGGTCACGCTGAGCGCCTTGCCCTCATACGATCCAGATGGTGATCCCCTGACATACGAATGGGATCTTGATGCGGACGGTGATTTTTCCGATGACAATCGAGAAACTTTCCAGTACGAGTTCGACGCTCGAACTCGGATAAGTTTGCGCGTTTCGGATGACCATGGGCATGTCGGCACCGATTCCGCCGTCGTTCTGCCCCCAACTCCGACCATCACCAAGACTGCACCAAACGGCAAATGGAAGGTGGGTGACCAGATCGACCTGGTGGCCTCTCCGCGTCCCGGTTCTGGCCAACCCGATCGGTACGCATGGAACGTGGAGATCCATCATTGTGCCCCGTCAGACCCCAACGACTGCCATGTCCATCCGCTGTATCAGGGGGAGGGCAAGAACTTTTCGATCCAGTCTGCACCCGATCACTCTTACCCCTCCTATCTCGTGGCTCGTGTTGCCGCGGAGTATCCAAATGGGATCGAAGGTGAAACCAGTTTCAAGTTACAACCGCGAACCTCGGAGATTCATGTGAGGTCACCTGAGGTCCCTGTTGAGGTTTCCGTCGGAGGGCTCACTGGTCACACACCCGTGAGCTGGGAGGCGATCGAGGGAGGGAAGATCTCGCTCGCCACGCCGGAGTCGGTCGCACATGGAGGCCGTACCTGGATCTTCGATGAATGGTCGGATGGAGGCGATCGCACCCGGGATATCACGGTCCCTGGGAGCAATCTCACACTGACTGCCAAGTACAACGGGGGTCGACCTCCCGTCATCGCTTCGATCGGTAATACGACGGTGAAGGAAGGGAGCGTCTTCAAGAAGACAGTCACTGCTACCGATCCCGACGACGACGACGTCAGCTTCACACTGGAAAAGGCCCCGGGGGGTGCCACCATCAACCGCAACACGGGTGTGATTCGATGGGAGCCCAGTGGGACTGACGTCGGGAAGACATTCCAATTCCGGGTGAGGGCTACTGATGAATGGAAGATGCCGAGATCGGACTCGGAGACCTTCAATGTCACCGTCGTGGCCCAGCCCACTCCACCGACAACCGAGCCACCGACAACTGATCCACCGACTCCACCCGTCCGTTCTACCTTCGCCGATACTGCCGAGTCGGTCCATGAGGCCGACATCGAGTTGTTGGCGGCATCTGGGATCACCTTCGGATGTAACCCACCCGAGAACACGTTGTTCTGCCCGGACGACGCGGTGACCCGCGCCCAGATGGCTTCGTTCCTGGTGCGGGGCCTGGAACTGGAGCCAGCAAGTGGTGGCAGGTTCTCCGACATCGCTGGATCGGTCCACGAGCCCGATATCAACGCCTTGGCCGCTGCGCAGATCACACTGGGCTGCAACCCACCCGAGAACACACTTTTCTGTCCCGACGATGTGGTGACCCGGGCGCAGATGGCGTCGTTCTTGGTGCGTGGTCTGGAGTTGGCGCCCGCCGATGGTGGTAGGTTCTCCGATGCGGCTGGTTCGGTGCATGAGGCAGATATCAACGCGTTGGCCGCGGCGCAGATCACCCTGGGCTGTAACCCGCCGGACAACGACCTCTACTGCCCGGAAGACGAGGTGACCAGGGCCCAGATGGCGTCGTTCTTGGTGCGTGGGATCCCACTGCCTCGTCGGTGACCATCTACCAGGCAGGTGAACTTCGGGCTGGGGACGTCGGTGGGCGGGCGTGGGAACCCTGGGTTCGGGCTGTCGCGTGGTGCAGGTGAACTTCGGGCTGGGGACGTCGGTGGGCGGGCGTGGGAACCCTGGGTTCGGGCCGGTCTGTGTGTCGGTGGCTCCTGACCAGTCATCTATTCTTCACATCTGTCTCAAACACAGGAAACGGGTCTTGTCGCAAATAACTGATCCCAGATAGCGCCGTGTCTGTCTTTCCCATCCGCGTATACGGTGATCCGGTGCTGCGCACCGAGACCAAGGAAGTCGGCGAGATCGACGACTCCATCCGTCGTCTGGTCGCCGATATGATCGAGACCATGTACGACGCTCCCGGCGTAGGGCTCGCTGCCAACCAGGTGGGTGTAGGTCGGCGTATCGCAGTTTTCGACCCCCAGGATGATCTAGGGGCGAGGGTCATGATCAATCCCCGTGTCGTCCATACCGAGGGTGAGTTCGAGATGGAGGAGGGTTGTCTCTCCGTCCCTGGCTACTTCTGGCCCATCACCCGTCCCGAGTACGCCGTGGTGGAAGCGACCAACCTCGAGGGGGAGGCAGTCACCTATGAAGGCGATGGTCTCATAGGTCGGGTCCTGCAACACGAATGTGGCCATCTTGACGGAGGACTCCTCCTCGATGCGATGGTGAAGAAGGAGCGGAAGAAGGCGTTGGCGGAGATCAATCGCGAGTCGATGGGACTGTGAGGATGACCCCGTCCATTGCACCCATCGGTCGTGACACCGGTATCACGGGGCCGTGACCGGAGCAGTTTTCCTGGGAACACCCGAAGCTGCCCTCCCGACCTTGGGTGCTCTTGCCTCGATCTCCGATATCCGCCTGGTGATAACCCAGCCAGACAAACCCAGAGGTAGGTCACGACGACCGCTGGCGCCGCCGGTCAAGGAGAAGGCGATTGATATGGGGATACCGGTGGCCCAGCCCTCCGGTCGGAATGCCCTCACCGCCACAATTCGTGCGATGGCACCTGTGGATGCTGCTGTGGTAGTGGCGTATGGCCAGATCATCTCCCCAGCAGCTCTCGAGGTGCCACGGGTGGGATGGCTCAACGTCCACTTCTCCCTACTCCCACGTTGGCGGGGGGCAGCACCGGTGGCACATGCCCTCCTGGCAGGCGACGAGAAGACAGGTGTCTCCCTGATGCATCTCGAGGAGGGTTTGGACACGGGTCCGGTGTTCGCTTCTGAAGAGGTGACGATCTCGCCCGAAGACGACCGGGGAACGCTCACAGCGACGTTGGCGGAGCTCGGGGCTGGCCTGCTGGTGGCGAATTGGGCCGGGACTCTCGATGGCTCCCTCCAACCAAGACCACAGGACGACGAACAGGCAACCACCGCACCAAAACTCACGCCCGAAGACAGGATCATCGACACCAACGAATCGGCGGATCGTATTGTTGCCCGAGTAAGGGCCCTCGCACCCAGTCCCGGTGCCCAGTTGGATTTCTCGTCCGGGCTGCACAAGATCCTCTCAGCTGTGGTCTCAGAGCACCCCGGACCGGAATCCGGCCAGCTGGTGGAGGCGGATAGTCGGCTTCTTCTCGGAACGGGCGATGGCAGCGTGGAGGTGCTGGAAGTCCAGCCTCCGGGTAAGAGGGTCATGGGCGCCGCAGATTTCCTCAGGGGCAGGCCACGTCTATCCCGTTAGGATCTGTACCTCGATGATCCCCTCGGCCGTCAAGATTGCTCCGTCGTTGCTCGCTGCCGACTTCGCCAACCTCGGCGAGGAGGTGGCCCGCATCGAGGATCACGTCGAGATGCTCCACCTCGATGTCATGGATGGGCATTTCGTTCCCAACATCAGCTTCGGAATGCCGGTGGTCACTGCAGTTCGTACCGTCACCCGATTACCGCTTGACTGTCATCTGATGACCACCAACCCCGTCGATTACCTAGAAGACTTCCGTCAAGCCGGTGCCGACTCGGTCAGTGTTCATATCGAGGTGCTTCCCGACCCCACCAAGGCCATGGAGAGGTCCGCTGAGTTGGGCCTCGGCTTTGCGGTCGCCATCAACCCGTCGACACCTTTTGCGGCAATAGAGCCGTTTGTCGAGGGATGCTCCATGATCCTGGTGATGTCGGTTGAGCCCGGGTTCGGAGGACAGGAGTTCATCGACGACGTTCTGCCAAAGGTGGAACAAGCGCGTTCTTGGATCGAAGATCATCAACTGGATACCGATCTCCAGATCGATGGCGGGGTAGACCCAGATACCGCGTCCAGGTGCGTTGCTGCCGGAGCGAACGTCCTTGTGGCCGGGTCGGCAGTATTCGGGCAGGATGATTCGGTCGAGGCTATCCGTCGACTCCGGGGTGAGACCTAGTGACCTGTCCATGACTCAGACCGTCGTGATCGTCGACGACGCCATCAATCCGTCCGCTCTGTTGGTAAGCGACATCCGGACCATCAACGTGGGCGGGGACGAATGGGTCGATAATGCCGCCGAACACAACCCGGATCTTCTGGTTCTGGGTGGCAAAGTGGACTTCGATCTGCTCGACGACCTGCGCCGCGACAACCGTTTTGGCGACGTCCCCATCATCTATCGTCTCGATGCCGACAGTGTCGACAGCGGCTTCGATCTGCTCGACGCCGGTGTCGACGATTATCTGGTAGAACCCTTCGAAGACAGGGAGGCTTCCTCGCGAGTGCGGGCGGTGCTTCGTCGGAGCCGTGCCGGTCTGGAACGATCCCCACTCACGGGTATGCCGGGAAATTTCCGTATTGCAGCCGAGCTAGATCGGAGGATCTTGGCCGGTGAGGCATTTGCCCTCATTCATTGCGACCTCGATGGTTTCAAGTCCTACAACGACCGCTATGGCTTCCTCCGTGGTGACGCCGTCATCCAGTTCTGTGCCCGATGTCTGCGGGTCGCCGCTCAACCATACGACGGGCTGTTTATGGGTCATATCGGCGGTGACGACTTCGCGGTGATCCTGCCTTCGGGCATCGCCGAGGAGTATGCCGCCGCGGTCGCAAAGCGGTTCGATGAAGGGATAAACGAGTTCTATGACGCCTCTGCCGTCGACGCAGGCGGTGTGGAACTCGAGGATCGGCTCGGAGGTATGCGTTTTGTACCGCTGGTGGGGCTGTCGATGGGTGTTGCCACCACCGCCGTCCGACCACTCAAGTCGAGGTGGGAGACCGCCCAGATCGCCGCCGAGATGAAACGGATAGCCAAGCGTGAGTCAGGGTCGGCTTACGCGGTTGATCGGCGCCGTCGATGACCCACCCTCTTCTGAATGTGATGCGAAGGGCGGCGTCTCTAGCGAGGCAACACCACCCCCATCCGAACCCTGCGGTGGGGGCAGTTCTCATCACCGATAGCGGAGCCGTGATCGGGGAGGGCGCCCATCAGAAGCCCGGTATGCCTCACGCCGAGATCGAAGCACTCAAGACGGTGGAGGGTGCCACGACCGACGCCACCATGGTGGTGACAATGGAGCCCTGCGCCCACCAAGGACGCACCCCGCCCTGTGTCGACGCCATTATCGATGCCGGGATCAAAAGAGTGGTGATCGGTGGGATCGATCCGGACACCAAGGTCTCTGGGCGGGGAATGGAGCGACTTCGCCAAGGTGGGATTTCGGTTATCGACGGGGTCGACGGCTTCGACTACGAAGAAGTCGACCCCGCCTACTTTCACCATCGTCGCACGGGGCGGCCCCTGGTTACTCTCAAGACGGCGTCCACCTTGGATGGGCAGGTAGCGGCCGCCGACGGGACATCCCAATGGATCACTGGGGAGGACGCCCGCCGGGATTCTCATCGTCTCCGCGCGGCCAACGACGTGATCATGGTTGGTGCCGGGACACTCATCGCCGACGATCCCCGTCTGACGGCGGTGACGCCCGACGACGACCACCACCAACCGCTGCCGGTGGTGGTTGGGGGGGCACGACCCCTCCCGAGTGACGCTCGAGTCTGGTCCCGACCCCACCTCGTCGTCTCGACTGAGACCCAGGAGCCCCACGACACCTTGGTGGTGTCACCATCACCCGACGGACGACCGAATGTGATTGAGATGATGACAGCGCTGGCCGACCGTGGGCATCTCTCCATCATGGTCGAGGGTGGCCCCACCCTCTCCTCAGCTCTTCTCCATGAGGGTTTGATCAATCGGATTGTTTGCTATTTCGCCCCGGCCCTAGGAGGTGGTGTTGGAATGGGGATGTTCGGTGGTGCGTTTCCCACATTGACCGCGATGACGCCCCTCGCCATCGAGTCTGTGACAATGGTGGGGGCCGATATCAAGGTCATTGCCACACCACAAGCGAGTTGACAGCCTTATGTTCACCGGAATCATCGAAGCAGTGGGACCTCTAGACGATGTCGTCACCACCGATAGGGGTCGTCGTCTAACGATCGACCTGGGTGATCTGAGTGACGCTCTCTCGATTGGGGATTCGGTGGCCGTGGACGGCACCTGTCTCACCGTGGTCGAGGTCGACGACACCCGTGCCGACTTTGAGGTTGTGGCGGAAACACTTTCTCGGACGACACTTGGAGCGCTGGAAAAAGGCGACAATGTGAATCTGGAACGATCCACCCGGGTAGGGGACAGGCTGGACGGTCACATCGTCTCCGGGCATATCGACGGTGTCGGGACCGTCATCGATGTCACCGAGGAAGGCGATGGCTCCCGTCGGGTAGTTGTGGAAGTTCCGTCGGACCTCCGCCGCTATCTCATCGATAAGGGGTCGGTGTGTGTGGATGGCGCCAGCCTCACCGTTGCCATCGTCACCGATTCGGGATTCGAGGTCGCCCTGATACCACACACCCTCGAGGTGACGGGTCTAGGTAAGAAATCGGTGGGTGACAATGTGAACCTGGAGATGGATGTCGTGGCAAAGTATGTGGAAAGGTTGGTGGGAGCACGATGACGTTCGCCCCTGTCGAAGAGCTGGTAGATGCCATCGCCAATGGAGAAATGGTGATAGTGGTGGATGACGCCGACCGTGAGAACGAGGGTGACATCTTTGTGGCGGCTGAGCTCGTTACCGAGGAGCAGCTGGGGTTCATGGTCCGTCACACCTCGGGAATCATCTGTACCCCACTCACCGGGGAACGGCTAGATGAGCTTCAGCTCCCCCAGATGGTGCAGGAGAACACAGAGGTGAGGAAGACAGCGTTCACGGTTTCGGTGGATGCTCGTCATGGAGTCACCACTGGGATATCCGGCGCCGACAGATTGACGACAATCCGCGCTTTGATCAACGACGACACCAAGCCATCGGACCTCACCCGCCCCGGTCATGTCTACCCGTTGCGTGCCGATCCCGGCGGGGTGCTGAAGCGAGCCGGACACACCGAGGCCGCCCTCGACCTGACGAGACTGGCGGGTAGGTACCCCGCAGCGGCCCTTGCCGAGGTGATGAACGACGACGGCACGGTCGCCCGACTTCCCGAACTGGAGCGGTTCGCCAAGGAGCATGGTCTGCTCATCGGATCCATCGCTGATCTCATAGCTCATAGACGCCGCTCGGAGAAGCTGGTAGAGCGTGTTTCGGAGGCGGATCTGCCTACCGGTCACGGCCCATTCCGCGGGGTCGGGTACCGGTCGTTGGTCGACGGGAGGGAGCATATCGCACTCGTCCGTGGCGACGTGGGGGACGGACAGGACATCATGGTCAGAGTGCACTCAGAGTGCCTCACCGGGGATGTCTTTGGAAGTGTTCGCTGCGACTGTGGCTCCCAGCTCAACACAGCGCTGGGGATGATCGCTGACGAGGGGCGTGGAGTCGTCCTCTACATCAGGGGCCATGAGGGCCGCGGCATCGGGCTGCTTCACAAGCTCGCTGCCTACCGTCTCCAAGACGACGGCCTCGACACGGTCGAGGCCAACAAACATCTCGGGTTGCCCGTCGACTCTCGTGACTACGGTGTGGGTGCCCAGATCCTCTACGACCTCGGTGTTCGCACGATGCGTCTTCTCACCAACAATCCCACCAAGAGGGCCGGGATCGAGGGTTATGGCCTTCAGATCGTGGAGCGGATCCCCCTCCTGGGGGACACCACCGCCGAGAACGAGCGCTACCTCACCACCAAGAGAGACCGGATGGGTCACGTGTTCGGCCCGGACGACGAATGAGAACGAGGATCATCGAGGGGGGACCCGCGGGTGCGGGTGAGCTGCACATCGGCGTGGCCGCCGCAGAATGGAACCACAACATCACATCGAAGCTGGTCGACGGGGCACTGGTCCGACTGGAGTCGCTCGGGGTGGGAGAGGTAACCGTCCTCTGGGTGCCCGGTTCCCTGGAGCTGCCCGTAGCCGCCCAACGGCTCGCAAAGAAGGGTTGTGATGCGGTAATTGCGATCGGTGTGGTCATCGAGGGGGACACCGATCACTATCAGATCGTTGCGTTTGGAGCCTCCGAGGGCATCCAACGTGTCGCCCTCGATGAGGGGATCCCGGTGGGCAACGCCATCCTCGCCGTCCACGATGTCCAGGACGCCGTGGAAAGGGCAGGGG
>WHTL01000343.1 GCA_009377735.1 Acidimicrobiia bacterium | reverse complement strand
CCCACACCTACATCCAAGGGCGCATCACCGAAGGAAAACCAGAAAGAGCAGCCATCCGAGCTGCCAAACGACACGTCACCCGCCGCGTCTGGAAAACCCTCCGAGACCACCAATTGACATAGGAGAGCCCGTCAGCGACGTTGGAGGAGAATTACTCCTCCAGCTCCTCCACGGTCTTCGGCCAGTCGTCTTTTAGGAGGCGGGACAAGGAGCGGTCGGCCAGGAGCTTGCCACCGGTTTGGCAGGTGGCGCAGTAGTTGGTCTCGTTGCTGCTGTAGACGATGCGTTGCACCGGGGAGCCACAACGAGGACAATCCTCCTTGTACTTCCCGTGGACCGCCATCTCGTCGCGGAAGGCGGTGACCTTGGTGGGCCAGCCCTCCCCCACCTGCTCTCGGAGACGATCGGTCCACTGATTCAGCGAACTCACAGTTGCCTGGTGGAGTCGTGCCACATCCCCATCGTCGAGTTGTCGGGTGCGTGCCACCGGGGACAGCTGGGCTTCCCACAGGATCTCATCGGAAAAGGCATTGCCGATACCAGAGAATATATGGGCGTCGGTCAGCACCCTCTTCAAAGTCCGGTTCTGTGCAGTGAGGGCGGCGGCGAACTCCTCCCCTGTTACCTCGAGAGGCTCCACCCCACCGCGGTCCTCTCCCCGCACCTCGTCTTCGGAGCCAAAGATCCAGATGCCCGCCCGTTTTTTGGTACCCTGCTCGGTGAGGATGAGGGTTCCCCCATCGAAGTCCCAGCCCGCCAGACCCACCTTTCTCGGGATGTTGGCGCCACCCTTGCCCTCCTTCCACTGGAGTCGCCCAGCGACCATGAGATGGATGACGACGAAGAGATCGCCGTTGTCCAGCTCGATGACGATCCGCTTACCGATCCGGTTCAGCCCAGTGATCTCCGATCCGACGATGGCGTCGTAGGGAGGATCGTACGTCCTGAGGACGGCTGGTGAGAGCACCCGAAAGCCACGCACCACCTCCCCGCCGACATGACGGTCCAACGCCTCCAGATAGACCACGATGTCGGGCAGTTCGGGCATCCGTCCAGGGTAGAACGGTGTGAAACTGTCTTGTGCCGGCTGCTATCACTTCTGGGGGACTCCGTCCCCCAGACCCCCAACGGCGGCCTCTCTGCCTTACTGATCCCGTGGTCGGGGCCGTCCGACCTCACCTCCGCGTGATTGTCGCTGTCTGTCGTGTTGACGTGCTGTGTACGGGTTCGGTGTGGTCGCTTTTAAGGTTTTGCCTTGCCGGGCTTGGCTGGTGGATTGCCCGCCGCGGTTGCGCTTTCCCACCCGCCACCACGGCATCTGCACGACCACCAACATCTCGGATTCTTTGCTCATCTCTTATTGCGGCACACCCGGTCCTAGTTTTGTTGGTGTAGAAGTTTCCAACCTCGTTGCCGCTAGGACTTCTGGGCCGGTTCGAACAGCTCGATCGGGTTGCCCGATGGATCCTCCACCACGATCTGACGACCGCCTACGCCCTCCTTGATGTCACCCCGGATGGGGATGATCATCTTCTCCATACGGGCCTTGGTCTCGTCGAGATCGGTGACCTCAACCTGGATCCGGTTCCACCCACCCGGCTGAGGGCTCTCCTCACCGTTTCCGCCCTGACCCCCACCACCGGCGCCCGGCATGTTGAGGAGGAGCCGCAGGCCATCGCGTGCCAACATGGCAAAACCGGGCCCGGGATGCATCTCCACCTCGAAATCGAGGTAGTCCCGATAGAAGTCGACCGCCTCGTCGACGTCATAGACGATGTATCTGACACTTGTCTGTGCCATGGTTACGTCCCTTCTTCGCTTGTGCCCCTCGCCTTGCCAGGAACGGTACCCCAACCCGGTTACTAACCTTCCTCCGTTCATGCCCGAATACATCTACTCCATGTACCGTCTCTCCAAGCACGTCCCCCCAGACCGGGACATCTTGCGAGATATCTCCCTCTCCTTCTACTACGGCGCCAAGATCGGTGTTCTCGGCCCCAATGGGGCGGGGAAATCGACGCTGCTGCGGATCATGGCCGGTGTCGAGACCGAGTATGAGGGCGAGGCGCAGCTCGCCGACGGCGCCACGGTTGGACTTCTCGAACAGGAGCCCACCCTCGACCCGGACAAGAGCGTCCGGGATAACGTCATGGACGGGATGGCCGCCACCCGGAGCCTCCTCGACGAATACAACGAGGTGCTGGCAGCATGGGCGGATCCCGAGGCCGACTACGACGAGCTGGGTAAACGCCAGGGGGCGCTCGAGAAGAAGATCGAGGCCGCCAATGCCTGGGATCTCGACCGGAACGTGGAGATGGCGATGGCTGCCCTCCGGGTCCCTCCCGGCGACCGGGATGTGACCACCCTCTCCGGTGGCGAGCGACGTCGGGTCGCCCTGTGTCGGCTTCTTCTCTCCCACCCCGATCTGCTTCTCCTCGACGAGCCCACCAACCATCTCGATGCCGAGTCGGTGGCATGGCTGGAGCGGTTTCTCGCCGACTACACCGGGACCGTGGTGGCAGTTACCCACGACCGTTATTTTCTCGACAATGTGGCACGTTGGATTCTTGAGCTCGACCGCGGACGGGGTCGTCCGTTCGAAGGAAACTATTCCGCCTGGCTGGAACAGAAACAAGCCCGTCTCGACCAGGAGGAGAAAGAGCAGTCCAATCTGAGACGGACAATCGAGAGGGAGTTGGAGTGGGTGAGGATGTCGCCTCGGGCCCGCCAGGCAAAGGGAAAGGCGCGTCTCGGCCGTTACGAGCAGCTCGTTTCCCAGGCACAGGAGATGGAGCGCGGCCCGTCGGTCCTTTCTCTGACCATCCCGTTCACCCAACGACTTGGGGACAAGGTCATCGTCGCCAAGGACCTCACCAAGGGATATGACTTCCGGGTTCTCATCGATGATCTCGACTTCGATCTGCCCCCGGCCGGGATCGTGGGGATCGTGGGTCCCAACGGTGCCGGAAAGACCACGCTGTTCCGCATGCTCACCGGAGCGGAGGGTCCCGATGGGGGGACCATCGAGATAGGACCAACGGTCGATCTCGCCTATGTCGACCAGCATCGCGACAACCTCGATCCGGACAAGACGATCTACCAGGAGATATCCGGTGGCAACGACCTGCTCAAGATCGGGAGGAGAGAGATAAATGCCAGGGCATACGTCGCCTCACTCAACTTTCGGGGACCCGATCAGCAGAAGAAGGTAGGTACCCTCTCCGGGGGGGAACGGAATCGGGTCCATCTGGGAGTGATGCTCCGCGACGGTGGCAACGTCATCTTGTTGGACGAGCCCTCCAATGACCTCGATGTCGACACCCTGCGAGCACTGGAGGAGGCGCTCCTCGAATTTCCCGGATGTGCCCTCGTCATATCCCACGACCGCTGGTTCCTCGACCGCATCTGCACCCACCTCCTCGCTTTCGACGGCGATGGCACGGTGACGTGGTTCCCCGGAAACTGGTCCGAGTACGAGGAGTGGTCGACTGGGGATTGACTGCTCGTGGGTCAGCCGTATGTCTCCACCTCACCAAGCAGCTCAGTCTTCTCGGAGGGGTCGAGGAAGCTGGAACGAACCGAGTTGGCGGCGAGCGTCCTCATGGTTTCCGAGGTCAGGGACAGTTCGGTGGCCACCCTCTCGTAGTTCACCCCGATGTCACCGCCGAAGTAGGCGGGATCGTCGGAGTGGATGCTCACATTGAGACCTCGCTCCATCATCTGAGGGAGGGGGTGTGTGCTGAGGTCGGCGACCACCTGCAGGGCGACGTTGGAGAGGGGGCACACCGTGAGGGGCACCCCTTCTTTGACGAGTCGGTCGACCAGATCTGGATCGTCCAGACAGCGGACCCCGTGGTCAATGCGCTCCACCCCGAGATCATCGAGAGCACTGCGAACATACGCGGGAGGCCCCTCCTCGCCCGCGTGCGCCACCGTACGAAGACCCAGCACTCTGGCCTCGTCATATACAGACACGAAGCGGCGGGGCGGGTTGCCCTTCTCCGAGGAGTCCAGACCAACCGCCACCACCCCATCAAGATGGGGTTCCGCCTCATGAAGAGTCTCCATGGCGGCTCCGACCGGGAGATGTCGTAGGAAACAGAGGATGAGGGCGAT
>WHTL01000412.1 GCA_009377735.1 Acidimicrobiia bacterium | reverse complement strand
GGTAAGCCGGCACATCCCGCGGAGGCCCGGAGCATGCTCCTCCGAATCCAAGATGACGTTCATCATGTGATAACCGGTGTCGCGGTGGCCGGACCGGACGGCATCGTCTCCGATATCGACACCACCACGGTGCATATGGTGCCTCTCACCGATGACGAGATCACCACCTATATCGCCACCGGTGAGCCCATGGACAAGGCGGGCGCCTACGGATTGCAGGGGAGGGCAGGGTTGTTCATCGACCGGATCGAGGGCTCACCGACCAATGTGATCGGTCTCCCCGTCCATCTCCTCCGTTCACTCCTCCAGTCGGTGGGTGTCGAGGTCCTCTAGCTCTAACCGCTCGTTTCCTTGATGTGCTGCAAGCGAACCCTGCCAGCCGCCACGGGTTTGCCGTCGCTGTCTCGTGTGACCTCCACCTGCCACAGCTGCTGGCTTCGCCCCTGATGGATAGGGGTGGCGGTGGCTGTCACGCTCCCCTCGGAGATGGCGCGCAGGAAGTCGGTGGTGTTGGTGAGACCCACTGCCCCCCCGTACCCATGCTCACCCGCCCAGGCTGCGGCACCGACCGATGCCAGGGACTCCACTATCGAGCAGTAGACGCCGCCATGGACGATCCCGTATGGCTGGTGGTGATGGGGCTCGATCTGAAGGCGACCGATGACCTTGTCGGCGCCCATCTCGAGATACTCGAGTCCTACCCGCTCATCGTGGGTTCCGGTGATGTCCGGTGGCTGGGGGGTGTCGCTCATGAGACAACGGTAGAGGATCGAGAGCCCTCTACAGCTCCTCGTGGGTCTCGGGATCTCCCCCGAATATCCGACCGCTTGGTCTTGCCAACTCGGTGATCGCCACCATCTCGGAGTCGGTGAGCTCGAACCCGAAAATGTCAATATTTGTCCGTTGACGGTCGGCGTCCCCCGACTTGGGTATGGGGAGGGCACCGAGCTGAATATGCCAACGGAGCACCACCTGGGCGGGTGAGACATCGTGCGCCTCCGCTGCCGAGACCACTGCGGGCTCGTCGAACGACCTGGTCTTGGTCAATGGGCTCCACGACTCGGTCCTGATCCCCAGGCTGGCGTTGGTGGTGAGCATTTCCTGCTGTGGGAGATATGGGTGGAGCTCGATTTGGTTGACGGTCGGCACCACACCCGTCTCGTCGATGATCGTTGAGAGGTGCTCCTCGGTGAAGTTGCTCACGCCAATGGAACGGACCAAACCCCGCTCCCTCTGATTGATCAGCGCCTGCCATGCCTCCAGGTACCTGCCGCGGCGTGGGTTGGGCCAGTGGATGAGCCCGAGGTCGAGATAGTCGGTGCCGAGCCGTCGCAGGGTCCCCTCGACCGAGCGCATGGCAGCGTCATGACTGTGGTCTTTTCCGGGGATCTTGGAAGTGATCTGCACCTCGTCGCGATCCAGGCCCGATTGCCGCACCGCGTCGCCCACCTCCTTCTCGTTCTCGTAGTTGACCGCGGTGTCGAGAAGGCGGTATCCGGTCTCCAATGCGTTGAGAATCGATCGGGTGCCCGAGTCGTCCCGCAGGGACACGGTGCCAAACCCGATCACGGGGAGGGTGTTGCTGTCGTTGAGCGTGTAGCGGGGAATCTCGTTTGTCATGGCCACAACGCTAATGACGAGATCCTTCAATGGGGAGGCTGAAGCGTTCGAACCCACTGATGTTCTCACCGGGACCAGACCGCCATCTCGCCGGAGGCGACACGTCGGCGCTCCCCCTCGACCGGCTGGACCCAGATCGCCGAATCTTCGGTGTCTGAAGAGGAGGCGTACACAAATGCGGAACCATCCGGCGACCACTGGGTGATGGTCTGGACGTACTGGGACCAGAACGGCAGATACTCCCTGAACAGGACACCGGTTGGGTTGTAGTCGGTGTAATCCGTGCTCTCCTCACCATCCCAGACGTGGGGTGACAGACCCTGGTCGCCTTCGACGGTGTGATAAAGCAGCTTCTCCCCGTCGGGACTCCACTCGAACGCCACTACTCGCTCGTTGGCGACGGTGACCAACTCGTCGTCGGGCACCGACACCACCTCCAATGCGCCAAGGGTGATTCCACTCGGGCCGAGACCGTCGACCAGGGCGATCCTCGACCCATCTCCGTTGGCCTCGAATGTCGCCCAGGTCTCGATATCGACGAGTTGGTCGAGCTCGCCGGTGTCGGGGTCGATGGCGGCCAGCGATGCAGATCCGGTCGGGGGAGTGACGGGTGCACCGAGTGATGCCGTGATTCCCGCGGTGATCACAGCACCGAGGAGGCGTCCATCGGGAAGCCACTGCGGTGCCTGATAGGGTCCGGGGACGGCATCGATTGCCGTCCTGTTGCCGTCCAGCCCCAACCGGGCAATGAGGTCAGGCCCGATGTGGGCTGCCAACCCGTCTGAGTTCGCGTCCCACGTCACGAAGTAGGGCTGACCGGTGTCCACCAACTCGACGGAGCTAGCGGATGGGTCGACGATTAGCAGGGCAACACCACCACCGTCGGGATCGTTGCCCAGAGCTGCCAGCTGGGTGTCGTCGGGTGAGAACATATAAAAGAAGGGCGCGGTGGGTGATTCGAT
This sequence comes from Acidimicrobiia bacterium, assembly GCA_009377735.1. Lineage (GTDB taxonomy): Bacteria > Actinomycetota > Acidimicrobiia > Spongiisociales > ZC4RG35 > WHTL01. Next base: position 190 of record WHTL01000412.1, on the reverse strand, counting down.
ATGGCTCACCTCCGACCCGTCGTATACCGCAATCGAGGGCTGGCCATCCACCATCTCGGTCCACACGGTTTTGTCGCCAGCGTTGGACGGTGTGGCCTGTATCGACACGCCCGGGTCGTGGGACTCTCCGATCTGCTCCGATTCCCCTCCCTCAGGATCTACCAGGGAGACCGCGCCATCTTCCCCGGTC
>WHTL01000283.1 GCA_009377735.1 Acidimicrobiia bacterium | reverse complement strand
GACGCCTTCGTCAGCCCTGTGGTGGACGGATATCGTGAGGGTGCCTGCGGTCAGGCATGCACCTATGACCCCGAGGCCGCCAAGGCCCTCTTCGATGAGGCTGGTGGTATCGACGGTCCGGTCACCTTGTGGTTCAACTCCGGTGCTGGACACGAGGAGTGGATGGAGGCTGTTGCCAACCTGTGGCGCCAGAACCTGGGGATCGAAGAGATCCAGTTCGAGTCGCTCGAGTTCGCCGACTACCTCGGTCGTCTCGACGAGCGAACCATCGAGGGTCCGTTCCGTCTCGGTTGGGCGATGGATTACCCATCCGCCGAGAACTACCTGACCCCGATCCACGCCACCGGTGCGTCGTCGAACTACACGGGTTACGACAACCCCGAGTTCAACGACCTCATCGCCCAGGGTGATCAGGCCGAGACGCAGGAAGATGCCATTGCGGCCTACAACGCCGCAGAGGATCTCCTCGCCACCGACGTGCCCATCATCCCGATGTGGTTCGGTCAGATCCAGGCAGTCCACTCGGAGAACGTCAGCAACGTGGTGATCGATCCGTTCACCCGTGTTGACCTCGCCGAGGTGACGGTCAACGGCTGATCAACGTGATTACCGTGCACGAGATGACCAAACCGGTCATCTCGTGCACACCAATTCGTCCGGAAGCGAGTTAGAGGAGACTCCGGTATGGGCAGATACCTGATCCGACGGATACTGCAATTCATACCCGTCTTTTTCGGGGCCACCCTCATCGTTTTCATGATGGTGTTCCTAATACCGGGTGACCCCATCCGTGCCCTGGCGGGGGAACGCCCCATGGCGCCAGCCGTCCTGGCGCAGCTCACGGATGAGTACGATCTCGATGACCCCGCCATGGTGCGCTATGCCAAGTGGTTGGGTGTCATGCCCGACGATGACCCCAACGAGAGTGCGCTCACCGAGGAGCAGATGGCCGAGGGCGTGGAACCACCCACCGGGACATTCAATGGCCTTCTCCAAGGAAACTTCGGGGACAACTTCCGGGGTCAGCCAGTGTCCGATATTCTGGGTCGCACCATTCCCACGACCGCTACCTTGGCGATCTATGCCTTTATCTTCGAAGCGGTCCTCGGGTTGATAGCGGGCGTTTTCGCCGGTCTCAACAAGGATTCGTTCCTCGATAATCTGGTTCGGATCTCCACCATCATGGTGATTTCGATACCGATTTTTGTCATTGGCTTCGGTGTCCAAATCCTGATCATCGTTTTTCTCCAATCCAATCCTCCGGAATGGCTCCTCAGCTTGAGCGACGGCTGGCTGAACATTTCCTGGCGAGACCCCGACACCGCCATTTTCACCCTGACCTCTATCAAGGCCTATTTCATTCCCGCCGTCGTCCTCGGTTCGGTGAGCCTCGCTTATATCGCCCGTCTCACTCGGACCTCCATGATAGAGAACACCCGGGCAGACTTCGTTCGCACTGCAAGAGCAAAGGGTCTGACACGAGCACGCACAGTGGTCAGGCACCTGTTGCGGAACTCCCTCATCCCGGTCGTGACCTTCTTGGGTATAGACCTGGGGAACCTCATGGGCGGCGCCATCGTGACCGAGTCGATCTTCAATGTCAACGGGCTGGGCCAGGAGGTACTTGCCGGCGTCAGGGGTCAGGAAGGGACTGTGGTGCTGGGGATCATCACCTTCCTCATCCTCATCTTCCTCATCGCCAATCTGATAGTGGACGTTCTGTACGCCTATCTCGATCCGAGGATTCGCTATGACTGACATCGAATCTGACCAGACGAAAGCAGGTACAGAGCCCGGCATTACCGAGGTGTCGGACGGTACCGACCACCCCTCATTGACCAGGGAGGAGCTGGAACGACGTCACCAACACACCATTGAGAAGGCGGAGCTTTCCGACCTCGAGATCGGCGAGATCGGGGAGCAGTCGAGCCTCTGGGCAGATGCTTGGCGAATTCTACGAAAGAAGCCCATCTTCGTGGTTTCTGCTCTGCTCATCATTGTCTTCGTGGCCATGGCCATCTTTCCCCAAACCTTTTCGTCGATCCCCACGCTCTTCGTCGAACAGACCTGTCCCCAGGGTCAGGAGGGCTGCTGGCAGAATCCCCAGTACGCCGAACTTGGAAGGAGTGCGGAGGCACCCAGCGCCGAGCACTGGTTCGGTCTCGATGTCCAGGGTCGTGACCAGGTCACCAGGGTCATCTATGGTGCCCGCAACTCACTCCTGATCGGACTCACCGTGTCCCTCGGGGCGACCATTATCGCCATCGCCTTGGGAAGCATGGCCGGCTACTTCGGCAGATGGGCCGACGCGTTGCTCTCCCGGCTCACAGACATCTGGTTTGTGATACCGACGTTGCTCGCGGGGATCGCCTTCCTCAACATCGTCCCGACGCGCGGTCCATTGGTAGTGTCGGCGGTTCTCATCGCCTTTGGCTGGGCCTCGATGATGAGAATCGTGAGATCGTCTGTGATATCGGAAAGGAACCAGGAGTACGTCCAAGCGGCCCGGGCGTTGGGTGCGGGACCGACGCGGATCATGTTCAAGCACATACTTCCCAACTCCCTGGCGCCGGTGCTCGTCTTCGCCACCATCACCCTTGGTGTGATCATCCAGGTTGAAGCCACCCTGAGCTTTCTCGGGGTTGGGTTGCAGCTTCCCGCGATCTCGTGGGGTCTCATGGTGTCGGAGGCGCAACGTCGGGTGCAGTCATCGCCACATCTTCTGGTGTACCCCGGTTTGTTCATCTCGATGACCGTGTTCGCATTCATCCTCATGGGCGATGCCCTCCGTGACGCCCTAGATCCCAGACTGCGTTGAGCAGATTGGAGACCCCTCTCGTATGAGTACCACCACCCGAACCCGAGATCGCGAGACTGTCGCCGGTCGACCCACCGATCCCGACGCACCGTTGCTCGCCGTCGAAGATCTCACGGTCGAGTTCCGCACCGACAAGGGCGTCGTCAGGGCCGTCAATGGGTTGTCCTACGAGCTTCAGGCGGGGGAGACGCTCGCCATCCTTGGCGAGTCGGGTTCCGGTAAGTCGGTGAGCGCCCAGGCGGTTATGGGCATCGTCGACAGCCCCCCCGGGTTCGTCACAGCTGGGTCCGTCCGTCTCAAGGGTGTGAACCTCTTCGATCTCAAGGAGAAGGAGCGCCGTCGGGTGAGGGGCTCTCAGATGTCTCTCATTTTCCAGGATGCTCTGACAGCACTGAATCCGGTCTACACGGTCGGCTGGCAGATCTCTGAAATGCTCAGGGTGCGGGGCATCTCCAAATCCGATGCCAAGGAGAAGGCGGTCGAGATCCTCACACAGGTGGGAATTCCCAGCGCGGGTGATCGATTCGACAACTACCCCCACGAATTCTCTGGGGGGATGCGGCAGAGGGCGATGATCGCCATGTCGCTGGCTCTCGACCCAGACGTGGTCATCGCCGACGAGCCGACTACTGCTCTCGATGTAACGGTCCAAGCACAGGTGATGGAGTTGCTGGCAGAGCTCCAGGATGAGTTCCAAATGGGGATGATCCTCATCACCCACGATCTCGGTGTCGTCGCCGACGTCGCCGACCGCGTCGTCGTGATGTATGCGGGTAAGGAGGTGGAGCAGGCCGACATCTTCTCCCTGTACGAGCGGCCCTACCACCCATACACCGAGGGGCTGATGCACTCCATTCCCCGTGCCGACCAGAAGGGCACCCGACTGCAACCCATCATCGGCCAACCCCCCGACCTATCGGCCATTCCACCGGGGTGTTCCTTCAACCCGAGATGCCCTTATGCCCAGGATATCTGTCTGGAGGAGCCGCCACCCTTCCGGGAGGTTGCTCCCAACCGATACAGCGCCTGCCACTTTGCAGAGGAGTTGTTCATCCGTGACTGAAGATGTGATCCTGCGGGCTGAGAACATCAAAAAGTATTTCCCCATCCGGAGAGGGATTGTCTTCAAGAGAATTGTCGGTCAAACCAAAGCCGTCGATGGTGTCACCTTCGACCTCCACCGCGGGGAGACTCTGGGTCTTGTGGGGGAGTCCGGATGTGGCAAGTCGACCCTCTCGAGGACTCTTCTGCGGCTCCTCGAACCCAGTGGAGGGTCCGCGTTCTACGAGGGTCGCGACATATTCGCAATGGGTGCGTCGGAGCTGCGCAAGCTGCGGCGTGACGTGCAGATCATCTTCCAGGATCCCTATGCCTCGCTCAATCCCCGGATGACGGTCGGCAACATCATCGGGGAGGCGTACGACATCCATCGCGGGTCGGTGTCCGGCAAGCAGGAGAGGCGCCGACGGGTTCGCGAGCTGCTCGACAGGGTTGGTCTCCGGGCAGAGTACGAAAACCGCTATCCCCACCAGTTCTCGGGTGGTCAGCGACAACGAATCGGTATTGCTCGTGCCCTCGCCCTGCGTCCGTCGGTGATCATCGCCGACGAACCGGTGTCGGCTCTCGATGTCTCCGTCCAGGCGCAGGTCCTCAACCTGCTGGAGGACATCCAGGATGAGTTCAACCTGTCCTATGTCTTCATCGCCCACGACCTGTCGGTGGTGCGCCACATCAGTGACAGGGTGGCTGTCATGTACCTCGGTCGTATCGTGGAGATCGGCGACGAGGACCAGATCTACGGACACGCTCTTCACCCATACACCCAGGCCCTGCTCTCGGCGGTCCCGGTCCCCGACCCCCAGACCAGGGGAAAGCGCCACACCATCCTGCTCGAGGGAGATGTGCCCTCACCCGCCAACCCACCCAGCGGATGTCACTTCCGGACCCGATGCTGGAAAGCTGGCGAGATATGCGAGGTGGAGTATCCCGACCTCACCGACGAGAACGGGCAGCGGACCCATCCGGCCGCCTGCCACTTCGCCGCGGAACGCGAGGACGTCAGTCTCTAGCCCTGTCACCGATAATCTGAACCCGGGGTGGAGGACATCGCCCCACGGATATCTCCGCCCAAAGTTCGACCAGTAACCTGAACCCAGGGTGGAGGACATCGCCCCACGAATATCTCCGCCCAAAGTTCAGAGGGGGAACAGCTAGATCAGGGTCGCCACAGCCACGTAGTGGAAGGCGCTACCCGCGATCACCAGGATGTGGAATACCTCGTGGTAGGAGAATACCCGCGGGAACAATCGTGGTCGCTTGGTGGTGAAGATGACCACACCCACCGAATAGGCCAGCCCGCCGACCAGGATCAGCACCATTGGGCCCCAACCCAGAGTCCTGACGAGTGATGGTGCCCAAATAAGGGCCGACCATCCCATCACCATCTGCAGCGTTATGGATAGTCCAGTCGATGCTACCGGGAGAAGGAGTTTGAG
>WHTL01000327.1 GCA_009377735.1 Acidimicrobiia bacterium | reverse complement strand
TGGACCTCGTCCTCGTCGAGCATCACCACATCCCCGCTGGCCAACTTGATCTCGTCGTCGTCGGCGTGGAGGATCCCCTCGCCTTCGAGGACGAAGAAGAAGTGCTTGCAGTCGGGGTGCCGATGGGCTGCCGCAGTATCGCCTGGGTGATAGGTGATCCGGTCGGCTTTGAGATCTTTGGTCCCAAAGATCTCCGCGGTGACGAGATCGACCCGGCTGCGGGTATCACGGGTGGAGTGGAGCTTGGGTAGTTTCGAATGCTTCTGAAGCTTGACCATAACCACGGAGCCTACCTCCTGGCGCCGCGACACAATCGTTTGAGGGCTGTAACTTCTGGGAGGCTCCGCCCCCAGACCCCCCACGGCTGCCTCGAACCGCTAATTCGCGTGGTCGGGCCGTCCTACCTCAACTCCGCAGCCCGTTGCCTGATGCTCCTGGCGGGGTGCTCGTCCGGTTCGGTCTAATCACCGGGCCTTTGCCTTACCGAGGCGCGTCTTCGATGGTTTGCACTTCTCGGTTCCTACCGCTCCCCACCCGCCGACCACTCGGATCTGTCGTCGCCAGACTTCGAACGGCTTCGATGTGATCGCATAGAACGGTCTGTAGTCACGAGGAAGTGCTGGGTGACGGGTGGTGAGGACGTTGGAGTCGGATCCTCGTGGGCCCTGGAAATCATCTTGCCCTCGTATTGGTTGACGACTCCAAGTGTCCCCCCTAGGGTGAATGCGCAACCGTTTGTGCACGACGCCGCCAAATCGAGAACATGATCGAGCTGGGAGGTTGGAGACGGAAGACAGCAGCGAACGCGTCACCAGGCACATACCCGCCATAGATATCAGCGCCCTAACCGTCCGTTACCGGCGGGCCCAGCACGATGACGAGCTGGTGGCCATAGAGGACCTACAGCTGACAGTTGGCGAGGGAGAATTTGTCGCCGTGGTAGGTCCCAGCGGCTGCGGCAAGAGCACCTTGCTCCAGGTGGTAGCCGGTCTCATCCCGCCATCGGCGGGTGAGGTTCGGGTCGAGGGTAAACCCGTTCAAGGTCCAGGCCCGGAGAGGGCGGTGGTCTTCCAGGACTATGCCCTCCTGCCTTGGCGAACCGTGGAGGGTAATATTCGGTTCGGTCTCGAGATGCAAGGTCGATACGACTCCTCTCGCGCCGAAGAGATATCCCGATACATACACATGGTGGGGCTGGATGGGTTCGAACAGACCTATCCCCGCGAGCTCTCAGGTGGCATGCGGCAACGGGTCGGTCTTGCCAGGGCGTTGGTCACGGAACCACGGATTCTCCTGATGGACGAGCCTCTCGCCGCGGTGGACGCCATGACCCGCGAGCGGATGCAATACGAGTTGGAGAACATCGTCAAGACCACCGCTCAGGCTGTCTTGTTCATCACACATAGTGTGGACGAGGCCATCACGCTCGCCGATCGTGTGGCGGTGATGACGACTGGTCCGGGGAGGATAAAGGAGAATCTTCGAGTCGAACTTCCCAGGCCCCGGGGGCGCTCGGTCCGAGGCGAGCCTCGTTACACCGAATTGAGAGACCAGATCTGGTCCCTACTCGAACAGGAGAGTATCGACCCCACGTTCGACATGGAAGCGACCGGTTGATTGTGGCCATGGACGCCCGGGTGGCGACACCACGAATCCGGGACCTCACTCGGGAGCAGAGATGGGTCTGGCTCTCCAATCTCGGCATCGTCGTAGCCTTCATCTTGGTGTGGCAGTTCGTCTTGATGGTGGGGGAGATCGAGTCAATCCTCGTCCCCAGCCCCGTTGAGGTGGGAAACGAGATTGTCGAGATTACCAGGAGCGGCCTTCTCCTCTCGGCATTCGTCGAGACGATGTATCCCTTGTCGGTCGGCCTGGTCCTCGGTTTGACCGTCGGCATCCTCGTCGGGCTGCTGCTCGGGATGGCTCCCAAGATCGATGCCCTGTCGATGCCCTATGTCTGGGGAGCATTCTCCACACCTGATATTGCCTTGATCCCCCTCGTCATCATGTGGCTGGGGTTCGGCCCACGAGCGAAGATATTCATGGTCTTCCTGGCGGTCATGATTCCGGTGGCCCTCAGTGCAAGGGACGGTGTGCGGACACTGGACGAGCCCATGGTCAGGGCCGCGGTCTCCTTCTGTGCCGGACGACGCGATCTCGTGTTGAGGATCGTGCTTCCCGGCACAATCCCCTCCATTGCCACGGGGGTGCGCAACGCCATCTCCAAGGGCTTCGCCGCCGTGCTCGTGGTCGAGATGACCGTGGCCTCCAACGGATTGGGCAGGGAGGTCATGTATGCGATGGGCCAATTCAACCCGGCACGAATGTTTGCCTTCGTCGTCGTCTTGGTGATCCTGGCGATGGCGCTAATCGCGATGTCGAAGCGCGTTGAGTCATATCTGGGACGTTGGCGCGCCGAGGTCTCACTATGAGCCTCTCCCCGTCCGCCCCCCTCCCCACCGCGAAGGCTACCGAATCTACCCGTCGGTTGGTCACTTCCCTACGCGGCCCTACCTTCAATCGACGCCAGATGGTCGTACTCACCCTGGCCAGCCTCGTCGGGTTCTTTGCCCTTTGGGAGCTGGTAACGAGGTATCTCGATGTGCCCAGCCTCATCCTCCCCAGGTTCAGTGATGTTCTGGCCGCGGCTCCACAGATGCACGCCGAAGGAGTGCTGGTGCCGAACCTTCTCATCAGCCTCCAGAACTATGTCGTTGGTGTCCTCATATCCCTCGCCATTGCAGTTCCGCTCGGTCTTGTCGTCGGCGGGATCCGATCTCTCGACCGCATCGTCTCCCCATACGTCTGGACCCTCTACACCCTTCCTCGCATCGTGTTGATGCCTCTGATCCTGATCTGGTTCGGACTAGGGGACACCGCCCGCATCCTGCTCATCGTGCTCAGCGCCGCCCCGGCCGTTCTCGTCTTCGTGATGGAGGGGGCAAAGAACACGGACATGTCCCTCGTCCAAGCAGCGAGAGCGTTCGGTGCCAGCCGACGTCAACTCATCATGCACGTGGCCCTCCCCAATACCGCCCCCTTCGTAGCCACCGGGATCAGGATGGGTGTCTCGCGCGGCCTGGTTGGGCTCTTCATAGGTGAGCTATTCACCGCGGCGGACGGAATCGGCTATCTCATGCTGGTGTCCAGCCGAAGATTCGCCACCCCAAGGGTGTATCTGATTCTCCTCCTCTTCGTGGCGTTCAGTGTGGTCATGGTCGCCGCTACGAACTGGTTGGAGAAGAAGGCTTCGAAGTGGCGTCCGGAGTAGGAGAAGGTGTGAAGACCGATCGATTGAGAGCGAGAGACAACATGCGAGAGGAGACATTATGAAGATGCTGAAGACGAGGTGGCCGGTCGTGCTGATGGCCCTCTTCCTCTGTGTCGGGATCACGGCCTGCGGCAACGGTACCGGTGGTGACGCGGAATCGGGTACCGACGAAGGAGACACCACCAGTGCGGAAGCCGAGAGTCCCGACACCACCGAAGAAGGCTCATCAGAGGAATCCGTCGCCAGCACGGGGGCGGACACCAGCGACACGACATCGAACGAGGAGCCCGAAGCCCTCTCCCTCGATCGGGTGACAATGGCCGCCGACAACGGCGACTTCATGGATTCGCTGATCTGGTCGACCGCCGATGCCCGCTACTGGCCCGAACTCGGGTTTACCGAGCCGGTCGAGGCCACCGTGACCCAGGACTTCGTAGCCGGCCTCGTCGGGGGAAGTGCCTGGGTAGTTCAGGGGGAGAACAATCTCTTCTGGTCAGCGATGGCGGAAGGCAGTGTTCCCATGAGGTCGATCGGTGTTCATATGGACGGGGAGGCATGGATCCTGGGAATCGACGAGGATGTCGACCCCGCCAACCTCGAGGGTCTCAAAATCACGGGAGGATCTCCGGGCGAACGCAACGAGACCATCGGAAGGGAGATCCTCACCGAGTTGGGATTCGATCCCGACAATGTGGAGTGGATAACCGTGCCGGGCGGTCCCGAAGAGCGGTTCCGCGCCTTGGCCGCCGACCAGGTCGACATGGCGGTCCTCCAGCCCGAGCTCGAGGGTCTCCTCGAAGATATCGGAGGTGAGTTCATCTATGACGAGATGAGAGTCATCCCTCAGGCGGGATGGGCAGTCACAGCCGAGACCATGGAGAACAACCGTGACGCCGTCTGCGCCTTCGTCGAGGGCCAGCTGGCAGCGCGCCAATGGTTGAGTGAGGGGCCCGATCGGACCGCCAACCAGGATGAGGCTGTCGAACTCGCCGCGGAGTACGGTCTCGAACCAACCGAAGGTGACCTCAAAGAGTGGGGCAACTTCCTAGGGGACGTCCTCTCGGTCGACGGAGGGTCCCCCGCCCCCTCCTTTGATGAGTGGACAGAGCAGATGGCGCTCCAGGGACTGGTTCCCGATGA
>WHTL01000443.1 GCA_009377735.1 Acidimicrobiia bacterium | reverse complement strand
TGCCATCCGACACTGGTTGTGACGTCGGTTAGCCTTCCCAACAATGAACTCATCGGATACGGTCTTGGTCACGGAGTCGATCTCTCGTGATGGTCTCCAGTCCCTGGGTGCGGTGGTGCCGACGGAGGCAAAGGTCCACCTAATCCGCCAACTCATCTCCTCGGGGTTGGGGAGTTTTGACGCCGTCAGCTTCGTGAACCCGAAGGTGGTGCCCAACATGGCCGACGGCACCGAGGTCATTGCCGGTCTCGCCGATGTCCGGGACGGCGTGGAGCTTGCAGGTCTCGTTCCCAACCTTCGAGGGCTCGAAGCAGCGGTGGATGCTGGAGTGGACACCATCGGTCTCCTCACGGCTGCATCCGACACCTTCAATCTGCGCAATATCAATGCCACCGTCGAGGAAGCCATGGAGCGCATCAGAAGCGTCCTGGAAAGAGTCCCCGGCGAAATCGATGTCCGCGCCTATGTGTCCACGATCACCCACTGTCCTTACGAGGGCCCTACCGATCCCGCCCGCGTTGCCGAGTTGACGGAGCGTCTTATCGAATGGGGTGTGGATTGGGTCTATCTCGGTGAGACCCTCGGCAGGGGGACTCCAGATGATGTGGAGAGGGTGCTAAACAGGGTTTTCGAGGTGGCGCCCCCAGACCGCATCGGGGTGCATTTCCACGACACCTTCGGTCAGGGCGTGGCCAACACCCACCTCTCCCTACAAAGAGGGATCCGTCGTCTCGACTCGTCGGCAGGCGGTCTCGGCGGGTGTCCCTTCGCCCCCGGGGCAGCGGGAAACGTCGCCACCGAGGATGTCCTTTGGTTGCTGGACGGGATGGGTCTGAAACACGGAGTGGACGCAACCACGGTGGCCCGTGCCGCTCGGGCATTCGCAGCCGAACAGCGGATTGCGATAAGGAGCAAGGCCAACGAGGCGCTACTGGCAGGTCAGGAGGTGGGATGAAATCCGTCTATATCGATGAGGATCTGGAGGCCATTGCCACCCAGGTTCGACAGTATGTGGAGAAGGAGATAGTTCCCAACGCCGAGCCGTGGGAGACGGAGGGCATGGTGCCCCGTGAGATCCTGATCCAGATGGGTTCGCTCGGTTTCTTCGGCTTGCGGGCTCCCGAACAGTACGGCGGGATCGGGATGGGTGCCACGGCGTCGGTTGTCCTCGCTGAGGAGTTGGGTCGGTCGACGTTCGGAGGGTTTACCATCACCGTGCTCGCCCACACCGACCTCGCTCTTCCTTACATCCTCCGTTTCGCCTCCGACGATCTCAAGGCACGGTACCTACCGGTCATGGTGGACGGTGAGATCATCGGTGCGTTGGCAGTCACCGAGCCCGACGCCGGATCCGACGTGGCCGCTATCAGGACCACCGCCCGTCGGGACGGGGATGAATGGGTGATCAACGGATCCAAGATGTTCATTACCAACGGCGTTCACGGCGACATGGTTGTGGTAGCAGCCAAGACCGACACCGACGCCAAACCTTCTCGGGGGGTGTCCATGTTTGCGGTGGATCAAGGCACTCCCGGACTAACTGTGGGCAGGTCGCTCCCGAAGATGGGGTGGAAGTCCTCCGACACGGCAGAGCTGATCTTCGAAGACTGCAGGGTGCCCTTGGACCGGCTGATCGGTGAGGAGAACCGGGGTTTCTATTACATCATGGAGAACTTCCAGAACGAGCGTCTCATCTTGGCGGGACAGGCGCTGGGAGAGGCACAGCGGGCAATCGAACTCACCATCGACCATCTCAAGTCACGGAAGGCGTTTGGTGGTGTTCTCTGGGACAAACAGGTGACCCGTCACCGGATGGCATGGGCGCAGACCAATGTCGACGCCGCCCGGGAGCTGATGTATCGAGCAGCCTGG
>WHTL01000142.1 GCA_009377735.1 Acidimicrobiia bacterium | reverse complement strand
CCTCATCCTTGAGGACCATTACGGCCGTCCCATGGATATCGAATGGGGCAAAGACGCCGATGACGGAAAGATATACATACTTCAGGCCCGGCCGGAGACCGTACAGAGTCAGAGCTCCGGCCGCACCCTGGAACGGTTCTCCATCGATGGCCGAGGTGAGGTCATCACCACTGGCCGGGCTGTCGGTCAGCGCATAGGCGCCGGAACCGTGCGGGTGGTCAAATCGGTATCGGAGATGGATCAGGTGGAGGAGGGTGATGTGCTCGTCGCCGACATGACCGACCCCGACTGGGAGCCCGTCATGAGACGATCTTCGGCGATCATCACCAACCGGGGTGGGCGCACCTGCCATGCGGCCATCATCGCCCGGGAGTTGGGAATCCCGGCCGTGGTGGGGACTGGCGACGGCACCACCGTTCTCCAGAGCGGGGAGTTCGTCACGGTTTCCTGTGCCGAGGGCGACGAGGGGCGAATCTATCGGGGAGAGGTCGCCTTCGAGCACCGCGAGATCGAGCTCGACTCCATGCCCGAACCCCCAACCAAGATAATGATGAACGTGGCAAGCCCCGCTCAGGCGTTCTCGCTTAGTCGCATACCCAACCATGGGGTAGGTCTGGCACGGGTCGAGTTTGTGATCAACAACATCATCGGGATCCATCCGCGTGCCCTCCTCGAACACGACGACCTGCCCGAGGACATCGCAGCCGAAATATCTAAAAGGACCGCTGGCTACTCCAGCCCCGCGGCCTTTTTCGTCGAGAAGCTCACCGAGGGCATCTCAATGCTGGCGGCGGCCTTCGCTCCTAAACCCGTCATCGTCCGTCTCTCCGACTTCAAGACGAACGAATACTCCCATCTCGTCGGGGGCAACCGCTACGAGCCCGACGAGGAGAATCCGATGATCGGGTTCAGGGGGGCGGCCCGCTATCGCGACCCAAGTTTCGCAGACGCATTCGCCCTGGAATGCCGGGCGATCCGCCGCGTCCGAGAGGACATGGGCTTTCGAAACGTGGAGGTGATGGTCCCCTTCGTCCGCACAATCGGTGAGGCACAGGAGGTGGTCCAAATACTCGCGGACAACGGTTTGGAGAGAGGTAAGGACGATCTCCGTCTCATCATGATGTGTGAGATCCCGTCCAACGCGGTGATGGCCGAAGGGTTCCTCGAGTACTTCGACGGCTTCTCCATCGGATCCAATGACCTCACCCAGCTCACCCTCGCCCTCGACCGCGATTCCGGTCTCGTTGCCTCCCTGTTCGACGAGCGTGACCCGGCGGTGAAACGTCTTATCGAGATGGCGGTGGATGCATGCCATGCCCAGGACAAGTACATCGGGATTTGCGGTCAGGGTCCGTCTGACCATCCCGATCTGGCGGCTTGGCTGGTCGATATCGGTCTCTCCAGCCTCAGTCTCAACCCCGATACGGTCCTCGAGACATGGCTGCAACTCGCCGGTAGATCAACCCAAGGCGATGGTTCCCATGCCGGTTGACAACGACCGTGACCATGAGCGGGTCATCTTCTGCGTCTCCGACCACACCGGGCTGACCGCCGAGGCGTATGCCCACGGGATTATCAGCCAATTCGACAAGATCACCCCCATCTACCGCTCTCGGCCCTTCTCCGACAACGCCGACAAGGTTGCTGCCGTGGTCACCGAGGTCAACCGGGTCGCCGAATCGGGTGCGAGACCGGTGGTCTTCTCCACTTTCGGCGACCGCACCCTCCAAGAGCAGTTGGATGGTTCCCATGGCTTCGTGATCGGTCTCTTCAACCATTGGATGGACTCCCTCTCCGAAGTGCTCGACGCCAAACCCTCACGACAAGTGGGCAGGTCGCACGGGATCGTCGATACCGTTCAGTATCAGCTCCGTCTCGATGCCGTCGATTTCGCTCTCCAGACAGATGACGGTCTGGGAACCGACCACTACGGACGTGCCGATGTGATCCTGGTGGGTGTTTCCCGGGCGGGTAAGACCCCAACATCGCTGTATCTGGCGATGCACTACGCCATTCGCGCCGCCAACTTTCCCCTTTCGCCGGACGACCACAGCGAGTCTGGGCTCCCCACGCTGTTGCAACCGTTCGGGGACCGGCTCTTCGGTCTCACCATCGAGCCACGTCGCCTCCACGCCATCCGCACCCAACGTCGCCCCGATAGCCCCTACGCAGAACTCGAGGTGTGCAGGTCCGAGCTTGCCTACACAGAGCGCCTCTTCCGCGCCGAGGGAATCCCCGTGATCGACACCACCACCCGTTCCATAGAAGAGATCTCCACCACCATCATCAAACAGGCCGGTCTAGAACGCCGCGCCTAAATGCAACCCTTGAAACCTCTCCGACGCTCCTGATACTTATCTATAGAAGTTCCAGTTAAGGGCCTCGTCCCGAACTCACCGATGAGATTAGAGCCACCTCGCCGCAAGTTAACTTGCGCGATGGCCTAGGCAAGGTAACTTGTGAAACAGCCACGGATCGTCGAGAGTGCAAGGAAGCACAATGTGAGCGATGGGACCATCCTCCATGCGTTCAACCATCCCATCCTCGTCGAAGACCTCGATGAGGGATGACGATATTCATCGGACCTGACCATGCTGGCAACCTCTATGAGATCGGAGTTGTCGCCACCAACGAAGGCCCGATGGTGGTACATGCAATGAAAGCCAGACGGAAGTATCTGAGGTGATCCATGCCACGAACGATTGACGAGATCATCGAACGGGCCGAAGATCTGGCGGCGCGATTTGAGAACCACGAGCCAGCCGACGACGACATTAGGGATGCAAGCGCACTTCGTGAGGTTCGCCGAGCGTTCCTGACGCGCGCCGAAGCCGAACAACTCGTGATCGACTCAGTCAAGAAGGCACGAACCGAAGGACACTCATGGGCATCAATCGGAGCCATGATCGGCACCTCTGGCGAAGCCGCCCGGCAGCGATACGGCCAGAAGGCACCCAAGTTGTAACGCCGGAGTCACGGAGGTTGGGGTGTGCAGGCACGAGCTTGCCTACACAGAGCGCCTCTTCCGCTCCGAGGGAATAGCGGTGATCGACGCCACCATCATCAAACAGTCAGGTCTGGAACGCGGGGCCTGACTACGGAGCCTCCGGGTCGAGGGGGCACCTCGGCGATGTGATCTCCACGCGACCACCGAGGCTTTAGTGCCCATCTACCTGCTTCGCAGCAACCCTCCCCCCGCCGACGGCGGGGGACAACATGATGGGGGAATTGGACCGTGTCCTCCTACAGGTTCCCTCGGGCTTCTTGTTCCCGTTTGATGGCCTCGAAGAGGGCCTGGAAGTTGCCGAACCCCTCCCCGCCCTGATCGACGTCCCCACACCCACCTGGGCGGGTCCGCCCACACCCTGATCGTCAATTCTTGCCCGCTAGTGGCTACTCCAGCTCAACCCGTATGCCGTTGGAAAAGACGGAGTCATGTAGCTCGGCATAGGCGACCTCCGCGTCTTCGGGGACATCGAAGACGATCGTTCCGTCAATCGAGTTGCCGGGGTTGATCTCAGTGAAGATCTCGTCCCCCTCCGCGCTATTCGCCAAGGTGGCAGCGAAGGAGGCAGAATACTCTACATCATCCGCGCTGAAAATAAACTGGTCGTCGGCAAGGAAGGATTGAGCTTCGTCGCCGATGTTTTCTACCGTTAGGTCCATAATGCAGAACTGGCCCTGGGCCTCCTCCTGCAAGATGTCGTCACCAACGGTCGTCTCGCCACAGCCAAAGCTGCTCACCGTGAACTCAAAATTACCGTCGCGCGCTGGTGATCCGATGCCAATCGATGTAGCTTCACCTTCGCCATCTGGCGTTGTGGCTTCACCTTCGCCATCTGGCGATGCGATCTCGTCACCGCCATCGCCGCCGGTAGTCGCTACGATTGCACCGATGATAACGAGGGCGGCAAGTGGGAGGATATACCGCATCTTTTTGTACCATGGCCTCGAAGCCTTGGCATAGGCCTTTTCTGCTCTGGCCCTTGCTTTAGCCTCCTTCGCAGACTCAGGAGGCGAGTCCTCTGGTTGAGTCGGCGTTTTCGGTGCGTCGGACATCGCTGGTAATCGTACTCGACGATCTCGATCGTCGCGCATATTCTTGAGTTCTGCGCTCCGTTTGGGGGCTCCTCCTAGAGATTTCCTCGGGCCTCTTGTTCGCGTTCTATTGCCTCGAAGAGGGCCTGGAAGTTTCCTACGCCGAAGCCACGGCTTCCGTGGCGGTCGATCACCTCGTAGAAGATGGTGGGGCGGTCCTGCATGGGGCTGGTGAAGATCTGAAGTAGGTAACCCTCATCGTCCTGGTCTACCAGGACACCGAGGTTGGCGAGTTGGTCGATGTCGGCATCGATCGTCGACCAGTCGAGGCGGTCCCTGAGATCGTCGTAATATTTGTCCGGGACTGCAAGGAACTTGATATCGCGATCCCTGAGGTCGGACACGGTGGCGACGATGTCATCGGTGGCGATGGCGATGTGCTGCACCCCCGCACCCTTGTAGAAGTCGAGATACTCCTCGATTTGGGAGATCTTCTTGCCCTCGGCGGGCTCGTTGATGGGGAGTTTGATTCGTCCCTCACCATCCCAGAGCACCTTCGACATGAGGGCGGTGTACTCGGTGGAGATCGCCTCGTCGTCGAAATGGTGGAGCTGGGTGAACCCCATGATGTCGGCGTAGTACTTGGCCCAGGCATCCATCTTGCCCAGTTCGACATTGCAGACGATGTGGTCGATGTAGCTCAACCCGGTGCTCTCGTTCACATTCCAGTCGTGCTTTTCGACAAAGCCTGGAGCGAAGGGACCCGAGTAGTTGGAGCGGTCGACAAAAGTGTGGATGGTCTCTCCGTAGGCCGCGATGGAGGCAAACACCAGCTTGCCGTGCTCGTCCTCTTCCACCTCGGGCTCCCGCACGGGTTTCGCTCCCCTCCCGATCGCCAGCCGGAACGCCTCTTCGGCATTGGGAACGGTGAAGGCTACGTCCTTGATCCCATCGCTATGGAAGTACTGGTGACGGGCGATATCCGACTCCGCCCTGGTCGCTCCTGTGATCACCCAGCGGATGTCGTTCTGTTGGAGGACATACGACACCCGGTCGCGCACCCCTGTCTCGGGTCCGGCGTATGCCACGACCGAGAACCCAAACGCCTTCCCGTAGTAGTACGCGGCCTGGCGGGCATTGCCCACGTAATACTCGATGTAGTCGTATCCCTGGATGGGCATGAGATCGGTGGACATCGAATCCCTCCGTTGACTAAAGGTCTACCCACCATACCAATTGTTCCGGCGGTATGCGTTGCTCAAGAGCGACTACCTTTGTTCGGGTGGATCGTGATCCGATTATTCCAAGGTCAGTAGTAGAGGACGTGCTCGACCATCTCCGCTCGATGATCCATCGAGGCGAGATAGGTCCCGGTGGCCAGCTACCGCCGGAACGGGTTCTAGCCTCACAACTAGGGGTGGGCCGGCTCAGCTTGCGTGAAGCCATCGCGACCCTCGTTGACGAGGGGTACGTCGTCTCCAAGAGGGGCGCCAAAGGTGGCACGTTCGTCACCGAACTTGAACGACCCTTCACCGACTGGGTGAAGACGATGCGAAAGAACCCAGAGGTGCTTGCCGACATCCTCGAGATTCGGATTGCCCTCGAAACCAGGGCGGCCGTACTCGCTTGTGAGCGGCACACGGAGGAAGATCTCGAGGAGATGCAGACGGCATTGGCCGACTTCAACACCGCCACTTCGGTGTTCGAGAAGCGCTCTGCCGACAACAGGTTTCATCATGCGGTCGCCCAGGCGTCCGCCAGCCCCCGGATCATCAGGGGCCTGACGGTAAGCCGCGGAGAGTTGTTCCCACCAACCCATACCCAGATGTATGAGGAGCTGTTGGCGACGGCGAGCACCGATCACTCCGAGATCGTCGCAGCCATTGCCGATCGGGAGCCGGAACGTGCGGCAAGAGCCGTCGAGGAACATGTAAACGACACCCGCTCCTCCCTCCTCGCCCTGTTGGAACAACCCCGATAGACCGACACGCGCAACCTAACTGGGCGACGGACCGCCTAGTGGCCCGTCGCCCAGATGATGACGGCGTCTCTCCGGCCCTCGACGCCCCTGGCTGCGTCGAAGTGCTCGCAGCAGCTCCCCGGCTGCGACTGCGCGCTTCTTCTTGCCAGATGACGCCGATGCCTCGGAGACACGCGCACCCTAACTGGGCGACGGACCACTAGCGTCATTCCCGCAATGCCAGCGACCATAATCCTCGGGGCCCAATGGGGCGATGAAGGCAAGGGGCGTGTCGTCGACGTGTTCGCCAAAGAAGCCGATGCCGTCGTTCGCTACCAGGGGGGCAACAACGCGGGGCACACCATCATGGTGGGCGAGCAGAGACTCGCCCTTTCTCTCATCCCCTCGGGGATCATGCATCCGGGCTGTATCCCGGTGATCGCCTCCGGAACGGTGATCGACCCGAAGGTACTCATCAGCGAACTCGACATGGCCAAGGAAAGAAACCTCGACCCGGATCGTGTCAGGGTCTCGGCGAACGCCCACGTCATCATGCCGTTCCACCGCAAACTGGACGCGGTCAAGGAGCGGTATCTGGGCAAGAACCGAATCGGCACCACCAAGAAAGGGATAGGCCCCGCCTACACCGATAAGTACGACCGGAGCGGCATCCGCATCCAGGATCTGTTCGACCCGGGCATATTCCGCGACAAGGTGGTCACCGCCCTGGAGGAGAAGAACCGGATTCTTCCCCGTGTCTACAACACCCTTCCGATGGATGCCGACGATATCGTCGACGAGTATCTCTCCTACGCCGAGCGTCTCCAACCCCACGTCGCCGACACCTCCCTCCTTCTCTGGGAGATTCTCGAGGACGGCGGCTCGGTGGTGTTCGAGGGTGCCCAGGGAACCCTCCTCGACGTGGACCACGGGACATATCCCTTCGTCACGTCGTCGAATCCCACCGCGGGAGGAGCCCTCGTGGGTTCGGGCATCGGCCCCAAGGCGATCAACGAGGTGGTGGGCGTCGCCAAGGCATACATCTCCCGAGTGGGGACCGGCCCATTCCCGACAGAACTCCACGACGAGATCGGCGACACCATGATCGAGCTCGGTGGCGAATTCGGGACCGTCACCGGTCGTCGCAGACGGTGCGGCTGGCTCGACCTCGTCGCCCTGCGCTATGCGGTGCGGATCAACACCTTTACCAGGCTCTTCATCACCAAGTTGGACATTCTGTCGGCATTCGAGACTCTCAAGATCGCGGTGGGATACCGCGACTCAAACGGCGAGGAGTATCGGCACTTCCCCCGTCAACAGGGGGTTCTGTATCACTGTGAGCCGATCTATGAGGAGTTCGAGGGCTGGAAGACCGACATCAGCGCAGTCAGGCACTATGAGGATCTCCCTCCTGAGGCCCATCGCTACCTGGAGTTCATCGTCGAGGAGACCGGTGTCCCCATCGGTTGGGTGTCGGTCGGGCCGGAACGTGACCAGATGCTCCACGTCGATACCGGTGACGCGAGGTGAAAGTCCTGCTGGTTGGCTCGGGGGGACGGGAGCATGCGCTGGGTTGGTCCCTCACCCGAAGTGACCGGGTCGATGAGCTCTATTCCCTACCGGGCAATCCCGGACTGGCCCGACTCGGTCCGATCATCGAAGGCGTCGACCCCGGTGATGTCGGTGCTGTGGCAGCCATCGCTCGCATCCACGCCATCGACCTGGTGGTCGTCGGGCCCGAAGCACCCCTGGCGGCCGGGGTCGTTGATGCGGTACAACATCTCGGGATACCCGTATTTGGGCCTACCAGAGCCGCTGCGGGGTTGGAGGCGTCCAAGGCTTTTGCGAAGGACGTGATGGAACGCGCCGGCGTCCCCACTGCGGCTGCCGCGGTCTTCGACAACGCTGAAGCCGCCCACAGTCATCTGGAGGCGTCCGAGGGGCCCTATGTGGTGAAGGCCGATGGTCTGGCAGCGGGCAAGGGAGTGCTGGTGACTGAGAACCGGGAGGATGCCGGCGACTGGGTCGATCGCTGCCTTGGTGGTGGTTTTGGCGAGGCAGGCACCACCGTGGTGATCGAGGAGTTTCTCGACGGTCCCGAACTCTCCGTGTTTGCCGTCTGCGACGGAAAGCAGGCGATCACCCTCGAGCCGGCACGGGACTACAAGAGGCTTAGGGACAACGACCAGGGTCCGAATACCGGTGGCATGGGGAGTTTCTCACCGGTCACACTGCCTGATGGCCTGATGAAGACCGTGAACGACACGGTGATCATACCCACCCTGCGTCAGATGGCCGAGGATGGCCACCCCTACACAGGATTCCTCTATGTCGGACTCGTGCTGACCGATGATCGGCCCAGGGTGTTGGAGTTCAATGTGCGACTCGGCGATCCTGAAGCTCAAGTTGTGCTCCCCCGGCTGCGGACCGACCTGGTCGACCTCATCGAAGCTTCTCTGGATGGCAGCCTCGGCGGCTTCTCCCTCGACTGGTCGGACCAGGCCGCTGTAGATGTGGTTCTTGCCGCGAGGGGCTACCCCGATAGCCGCGAGAAGGGAGACACCATCACAGGTCTTGGAAACCTCCCGTCAGATGTCATCGCCTTCCATGCCGGCACCACGGTCGACGGGGACAGAACCATCGTGTCGGGGGGACGCGTCCTCAACATCGTCGGTATGGGATCCACGCTCTCGGAAGCCAGAGAGAAAGCCTATGTCGGGGTGGAAACCATATCCTGGCCTGGGATTCAGTACCGCAGTGACATCGCGGCGGAGTGAATGCACCCCTTCCGCTTTGGCGTCTCCGCAGGTAGGGCACAGACCCGGTCGGGGTTCCTAGACGAGATTGCCGTGATCGAGGCGCTCGGCTATTCCACTGTCTTCATCTCCGACCACTTCAGCGACAAGATGGCGCCCCTTCCCGCGTTGGTGACCGCTGCCGAGAACAGCACCCTCGGGATCGGCACTCTGGTACTCGGCAACGACTTCCGACACCCCGCCGTCCTGGCGAAAGAGGCGGCCACGGTTGATCTGTTGAGCGGGGGACTTCTCGAATTGGGAATCGGCACCGGCTGGGACATCAGTGACTACGAGGCGTCGGGAATCGAGAAGGTGGAACCTGGCGACCAGGTCGATCGTTTCGAGGAGGCAATAACCATCCTCAAAAGACTCTGGAACGAGGGTGAGTTGGACTTCGACGGCACCCACTATTCGGTGCATCTCAACGGGCTACCCAAACCGGGACCGGGTCGTCCCCGGCTCCTCATCGGCGGTGGCGCCCAGAGAATGCTGGGTATCGCCGGCAGGGAAGCGGACATCGTTGGCATATCCGCCGCCGAGATCTCGAACAGGTCTGATCTCGCCACCGAGATCGCCCGTGCAGGCGACCTACTCGATCAGAAGTTGGATTGGGTCAAGGAGGGGGCTGGCGATCGTTTCGAGCAATTGGAGATCAACATTCTTCTGTTCGGCGTATCCGTTACCTCTGACCGGGAAGCTGGTCTCGCCCAGATGGCCGGCACGTGGGGGACCTCAACCGAGGCAATCGCCTCCTCCCCCCATTTCCTGGTGGGAAACGAGGCCCAGATCATCGACGATCTCACCTATCGACGGGAGCGGTGGGAAATCTCCTACCCCGTGAT
>WHTL01000108.1 GCA_009377735.1 Acidimicrobiia bacterium | reverse complement strand
TGGTGGTGAGGTGGTGGCCAAGTGTGAGAACTTTCAGCGGGTCGGTGCCTTCAAGTTCCGTGGCGCCTACAACGCCATCAGCAGACTCACTCCCGAGGAAAGGGAGCGCGGTGCCCTCAGCTACTCGTCGGGAAACCATGCCCAGGCCGTGGCTCTGGCGTGCCAACTTCTCGACGTGTCCGCCACCATCGTGATGCCTAACAACGCGCCCGTCACCAAGAGAGCGGCGACAGAGGGTTACGGGGCGACGGTTGTCGAACACGAACCGAACGACGAGGCGCGAGAGGAGATAGCCACCCGCTTGCAGGCCGAGACGGGTGCGGTGTTGATCCCGCCATTCGACCACCCCCATGTCATCGCTGGGCAGGGCACCGCGGCGATGGAGTTGGTCGAGGAGGTGGGCGACCTCGATTACCTACTGGTGCCTTGTGGTGGCGGTGGTCTCCTCTCGGGATCCGCTCTGGCGGTTCGTGCGTTATCCCCGGAGTGTCAGGTGGTGGGTGTCGAACCCGAGCAGGCAGACGACGCCACCCGGTCGTTTCGCACTGGCACCCTGCACACCGTTCCCAATCCCACCACCATCGCCGACGGCACCCGGACAGCCTCGCTGGGTAAGCTCAACTTCGAGATCGTACGGCGCGATGTCGACGACATGGTCACCGTCTCCGAGGAGAACATAGCCCGCGCTGTCGTCTTCCTCTTCACCCGTATGAAGCTGGTGGTGGAACCCTCCGGTGCACTACCCGTCGCTGCCCTCCTCAGCGGCGCCCTGCCGGTCGAGGGCCGGATCGGTGTCATCCTCAGTGGTGGGAACATGGATCCGTCGACATTTGCCACCCTGCTTTGAGTGCTGGAGAGAACTAATCCCAAATGACTTTGTGTTGGTGGAATCATCCTCGCGCCGGCCCCGACTCCGAGAGTGCCACCAGCTGTATCGTGTTCTTCCCCGGTTGGAGGGATCCCAGGGGGAGAACTGCCCCGGTGGCGATGATGTCTTCCCGCTGGTAGGTGGCGGTCAACACCGCCAGCTCACCATTGAGGAGGACTCCAACCGGCCTGTGGGCCTCGACCCCGGTGACTTCGGCGAACACCACCAAGGGCACCGGCTCGCTGTCGAGGTCGACATCCTCGAACCGTTCCGGATCACGGACCTCGAACTCGACGTCGGGGTCGTCGACGATCCTTTCTGGAGTTCTCCGCATCGATTCGGTGATGCCCAGCGGCTCCAGCTGCCACGGGTCACGATCGGGGAACAGGTTGTCGAACGGGACGGCCCGGGCCAGGGAGGGTTCGAGTGCGACGTCGTAGAAATGTTTCTCGTCCCAGTTGTAGACGAGGGTCTCGGTCCGTTGCGACCGGGTCTCGGTGTCGAGGAGGGATACGCCGTCGACCTCATAGGGGCTAACACGGCCGATCACATCGAACACCGTAGGAGCGAGATCGACCGACTCCGCCCGGATGTCGTCGACGGTGCCGGGCGGTGGCGCCTCTTCCATGCTCTTCGGGTACTTCACGATGAGGGGGATCGGTGCCACCGAGTCGACGTTCTCGTCGTCGAGAGCCCTGCGGTCGTGTCCCGATTCGAAGGAGACTCCGTGATCAGATACCACGACGATCATGGCCTCGTCGTACCAACCCGCTTCCCTTATTCCATCGAGGAGTTCGCCGATCTGATTGTCGACGTATCCCGCGGTGAGGAGGAGCCGTTGCATACCCAACGCCTTCGCCCAGGGTGCCTCCAGGACCTGGCCGCCATCCACATATGCCTGCTCACCACCGCTGATCCGGGTCCCATCGGGGAGGAAGTTCCATGGAATGTGGGGTAGCACCGCATGCCCGAAAACAAAGAGTGGGCGCCGGCTTTGGGTCTCCAATGCCTTGCCGATGTTCTCGAACGCCAGTCGGGGATCCTCGTCCATCGATGCCTGGTCCGGGGTCTTCGACTTCCATGGCCTCGACTCGCCGTCGAAGTTGGCCCAGTTCTCATCGATGGGCGGCAACTCGGCGGCAAGGGCGTTGGGGAGCACGATGTGGGCGGCGACGACCCCAACATCTGAGAAGGTGGCCGCCCAAATATTGGACTGCTCCTCCGGTTCGCACAGCCGCGCCGGACAGAGCCGGGTCATCGGCTCCACGGTGCCGACATCGTGAGTTCTGCCCAGGGCAGAGAGAAACGAATTGGGATGCCCGCCCGCCGTGGGAACCACGTTTGCCTCGTGGAACACACCGGTGGCCAGCATCGGTACGGCGTGCATGGTCGATCTGGTGTTGGTCACGGCATTCCGGTACCAGACGCCGTCATCAACCAGACTCCCCATGCCGGGGAATGCCAGATCGAGGAAATCCCCGGACTGGTTCACAAGAGCCGCCAGGGGGAACTCGTCGACGACGAGAATCACGACGGGTATTTCTGATGTACCGGATAGGGGAGGGGCGACGTCGGTGACGGGTTGGCTCGATAGCAGGGTCGCTGTGGGGCTGGTGAACAGAAACAGCCCCAGGACGATCAGGGGAGCGGGCGATAGGAATCGGACAAGGGAGCGTCCCGGCTCGGTGAGGCCGTAAAGAGAGGCGACCAGGAGGCCAACCAGACCGGAGAGAACGAGCACGACCTCACCCGTTTGGTCGAGCCCATCAAGGAAATGGCCGACAAGCACTGCGACAAGACCACCCAGAACCAGGGACACAACGACACCTGCAACAACCGTAGAGGCCAATCGTGCCAGGATGACGGGCACTGCCAGGACGACCGGGGCGAAAACGACGATGAGGCCAAACAGGACGATATCGGTCGTGGTCATCCCCTTGGCAACGAAGAAGACCGGGGCATCGCCGATGATCGTGAGAATGGTCGCCGAAATGGTCAGCGCTCCGACTGCGAGAACTGCCAGGAGGTGCCACCACCAGTGCTGTGCCCCCGCCTCGCGCAATCTGTCGCCCAACGCGGCAGGTGTGGCGATTCGAGAAATTGTCGCCCGAGATATCACTGAATCATTATTGCGGACCGGGATGAATAGGACAGGTCTTGGGAACCTGATCGACCGACCTATCGTCAAATAGGAAACACGGAGGTTTCACCCATGAAGATGTTGATCGCCATCATCGCGGTATTGTCCGCGGTCCTGGCCGCCTGCGGAGGCGGCACTGACTCAGGCTCCGCTGACACGGTACCCGACACCGAAATCACCGAGTCAACGGAGGGCGAAGCTCCTGCGACGTCAGCAGATACACCGGATTCGACCGTGCCGGGCAGCACGGCACCGACAGCCGACGTCCAGGAGACCGAGATTGTGACTGGCGCCAAGGAAGACCTGGCGAAGAGACTCGACGTTGATGACGCCCAGGTCACCGTGGTCGCCCAGGAGGAGATCGTGTGGTCGGATGGCAGTCTGGGGTGCCCCGAGGAGGGAATGATGTATACCCAGGCAACGGTCGATGGAGCGCTTCTGATCGTGGAGGTCGACGGTGAGAAGTATGAGTACCACGGCGCCGTGGGCGAACCTCTCAGCTACTGCAAGGATCCTGCCCCACGCTAAGTCCGACCGTATATAGGTCGGAGAGCGCTAAGGAGTTTCGACCAGGGTCACGCCAAGACGCCCGTCGGGACCCTCGTAAACGACGACACCGAGACCGTTGTCGATGTCGTCAGCATCCCATTCGAGCTGGATGGTGGCGTCATCGCCGGTTGAAGCCGAGGTGGGGGCCTCTGCGATCTCGAGGCTTCCATCGGTTTCGGCTGGAACCACCCAGCCCCGCAAGGCATACTCCATCTCTTCATCACCCACTGCCCAACCGTGGACATAGAGGGTGTAGGTGTCGTCCTTGGGGAAGGAGATGTCGATCATCTCGTCGGTGCCAGCGACGGTGGAGCGAGCGACCTGCTTGCCCTCTGAGTCGTAGAGGTAAAGATCGAGGTCGACTTCGTGCTCGGATATCCCCTCGGGGAGAGTGAGGTCGCCCTTGTTGAGCGAGAGTCTGAGATGGGCGGCGTCGGTGACCTCGATTTCGTGGGCTGTGGCACCACCATGTCGACGGTCGGAACGACGGAACCGGGGGCTGGTGCCCTCGGGGGTTTCGTCCTGGCCGACTGTGTCGGAGGTCGTCGTCGGAGCTGCGAGTCCGAATGTCGTTACATCGAATGCACCGTCGTATCCAAAGCTGATGTCGGCGGTGGCCACCCCGTCCTCGCCCGTTACGGTGGCTGGCGACTCCAGGGCCACCGGTTGGATCATCACGGGGATATGTGCGACGGCCTCACCATCTTGACCGTCACCTCGTACCCAGGTGATCGAGCCGTTGCTCCAGGTGTCGGTCTCTGCCCCGTCCTCGACCGTGACGGTGACCTCGAAGGTGGCGCTCTCTCCGGCCGGGAGGGAGATGTCGGTGGGGGAGACCTCCACATCGACACCTTCTGGGGTGGCGATCTCTACGCTGAGCCGGAGCGTCTCATTGGAAACATTGGTGACTGTGCGGGTCACCGATGTCGGGGCGGTGACACGCTCGATGGCGATCGACGGTTGGTTTAGGTCGGACGGGGTTATCAGCCCGTCGCCCCCTCCCTCTGCACAGGTGTCGCCGGTGACGACCCATGCCGCCGTCTCGCACAGGTACCCCATGTAGTCGGCGGGGTCGACGTCGAAGACGACACTCGGCTCGAATGGGGTGGATCCATCGGTTTCGTCGTGGTCAAGGGCAACGGCACCCGCACCGCCGGCAAATGGGCTGTCGGATCCCTTGGTTTGGTCAGAGGTGGTCATCAGCGCGGATTTCACCGCGGCTGGGGACCAATCGGGATGTGTCTCGATCAACAACGCCATGAGGCCAACAACATGGGCACTCGACATCGAGGTGCCGCTCACCGTCTGGAAGAGCTCTTCGCTCTGACCCGCGATGGGAGTTGGAGTAGTTGCAGTGAGCACGTTGCTGCCAGGTGCGCTCACATCAGGCTTGAGGATTCCACCTTCGACCGCATTGGGTCCTCGAGAAGAGAAGGTTGGGACTGAAGGCTCACTGTCCGGTCTCGGGCCGAGCCTCTCGATCGACGCCGATACTCCGCCCTCGGCGGAGGCAATCAACTTCTTGATGGCGGTCCCGGTCTCGAAGTCGACGTTGATGGTCGGGATGGAGTGGCTGTCGGTGACCAGAGCCTGGGACTTGCTCTGGTTGAAGAGGATCATGCCCCCACCACCCTGTTCGGAGATGGCACGGCTCTTGGCGGTAAGTTGCACCGCGCCTCGCGAGCAGAGAACGATCTCCCCTTCAAGGGAGGGCTCAAAGTCGATGGACGGGTCGCAGCGGGGGTTTCCCCGGTCGGCGCCGTCGACGACTCTTAACTCCTCGGCTCCCGCCGCCACGCTCGCCCCAACGAAGCGTTCGCCATCCACTGTGACAGCTGCGGCGAAGCTCCGACCCTGGGTGTTGGCAGCGACGGTGGTGACCCACGGCTCGGTCCCTGGAGATCCCACGGTGTTGGCACCGGGCCCGTCGTTTCCGGCTGCGGTGGCAACCGACACTCCTACCGATACTGCCTTGAGGAGAGCGAGACCAACTGCCGATGTGGGGGCGGCGCCCCCGACGATCGAGTAGTTGATCACGTCGACACCGTCGGCGACGGCCCTGTCGACCGCTGCGGTGACATCGGAGGCATAGCATCCAAGTGACCCACATGCCGAGTATGCCGCGATATGTGCCCGTGGGGCCACCCCGGATATCGGGCCAAGCTCCTCATCAAGGACGGTGGTGGGCACCGATCGGTTCCCTGCGGCGATGGCGGCGGTTTGGGTGCCATGACCGGTGTAGTCGCGGGCGGATCCGTAGATCTCCGCACCCAACAGGTCCGTGTAAGTGGCTCGCAGGTTGCGCGCTCCGATGAGCTTGTTGTTGCATTCGAAGTCGGTGTCGTCGGGGTTGTAATCCGATGCGCCAAAGGCGCAGGCGTTCGACCTCCACGTCTCGGGGACTTCCTCGAGGTTGCCGTTGTCGGCAAACGAGGGGTGTTCGGGCCAAATCCCGGTGTCGATGACGCCCACCACCACACCGTCACCCGCTGGCCCGGCGGTTTCGCGGTTACCCGCCGTCGTTGTGGTCGGCCCTTCGTCAGGTTCTTCTTGACTGGTGAGCTCGTAAAGAACATCTTGCTGTACGGCGAGGACACCGTCGTGACGTCGTAGCTCGGCCGCCTCGGCTTCGGTCAGCAGGGCCGAGAACCCGACGAGCGTGTAGTGGTACCGGTTGAGGATCTGCTTGGGATCGACTCCCACAGACGAGACTGCTTTGTTCTGTACTTCTTTGAGGTGACCACGGTATTCCTTGACGGCATCCGATCGGGGGTCGGGTCGTGTGCCGTTCTCCGTAGCGGTTGCGTCGACGCCCTCAACACCGCCATCGTATTCCAGGACGGGTTCGGCGTCCTGCAACACAATGTAGGAGACTCGGGAATCATCGCCTGAGCTGGTGGTCTCCTGCAGTGCACCCGTGGTGAGAGGTACGGGGAGAAGAGCAGCGACAACCACAGCTAAGGCGGTAAGTATGACATTGGACTTCAACTTCACAGAAGACTCCTGGGGCACCGACTTGTCAATACCAAGAGACGGGTACCGCCGGGTGCGATACATCACAACGCCAAAACCCGTTCTCTCGGTCTAGAACATCCTGGATGGTAACGGATTGGGACGGATTCGGTAACGCGTACCGCCTCCCGGTATCACCTTCGCTCCCCTAGAATTAAACCATGCAGAACGTCAAGACCGTAGGGTTGCTAGCACTCCTCTCCGCTCTTCTGGTTTTTGCCGCTCAGGCATTCGGAGCCTCGGCGTGGGTGGGTCTCGGCTTTGCAGCCGTCCTAAATCTCGGCGCCTACTTCTTTTCAGACAAGATCGCACTCGCCTCGTCTCGGGCACGTCCCGTGACCGAGGAGCAACTTCCGGGTGTATATGTGTCGGTCCGTCGCCTCACCACGGCAGCGAACATGCCGATGCCGTCGATCCATGTCATCGATTCTCCCCAGCCCAATGCCTTCGCCACCGGACGGAGCCCAAAGCACGCCGCCGTTGCGGTCACGACTGGGATTCTCCAGATCCTCACTCTCGAGGAGCTCGATGCGGTGTTGGGACATGAGCTCTCCCACGTTCGTAATCGTGACATCCTGATATCTTCCATCGCCGCCATGTTGGCGGCTGCCCTCTCCATGCTCGCCCGTTTCGCCTTCTTCTTCGGGGGAGGGGGAGACAGTCGTAACAATCCGATCGGGGCCATCGGTGTCATCCTCTCGATCGTGGTGGCACCACTTGCGGCCATGCTGATCAGACTGGCGATCTCCCGGGCGAGAGAGTTCGAGGCCGACGCCGACGGCGCGGCGCTAACCGGTCGTCCCCTGGAGCTCGCATCTGCCCTGGCCAAGATCGCCCGGGGGGCGGCGCAGAAGCCAATGGATGTGAACCCCGCCTTCGCCCAGCTCTACATCGCCAATCCTCTCAAGGAATCCCGGCGTAAGAATCTGATGAACCTTCTCTCCACCCATCCTCCCATGGAGGAGAGGATCAAACGTCTTCAGGCCATATCGGCCCGCTCCTGAGGAGCGGTGTTGAGGGCCCGCGATGGGGTTGGCTATCCTGAGTACCACCGCACGCGTCGTCGTGCGGTTCGTGTTGCCGGGATGCCCGAGCGGCCAAAGGGAGCAGACTGTAAATCTGCCGGCTCAGCCTTCGGAGGTTCGAATCCTTCTCCCGGCACTACCAGGTAAAACGTCATCTGACCGGGGAGTATGGCCTTCCCCGGTCGGCCATTCCAATCTTTCAGGGTTTCGCGCCATTTCGCTATATTTCGAGTGTGTTGTGTAACATATGTGCAACAGATCCCATCGGAAAGGCGAGCGAAATGGGCAGCATCAACCGCGTAGACCGACCCAAACCGTGGCTCGCCCGCCATCGCGCACCCGACGGGAAACAACACTCCCGCAGCTTCACCCGCAAAGCGGACGCCGAGAAGTGGCTACGACAAGAGGAGAGTAAGGCAGACCGTGGCGAATGGGTAGACCCCACCGCCGGTGCCATCCCCTACGCGGAATGGGGTGAGAAATGGCTCGCCGGGCTTCACAGCATCGAACCCAAGACCCGCGCCAACTACGAGTCGCTCCTACGGTCACGAGTGCTCCCCACCTTCGCCGACACCGAGCTAAGACGCATCAGCACCGCCCGGCTCCGCGAATGGGTCACCGAGATGGTCTCCGAGAAGCTGAGCGGTGCCAGGATCAAAGCGGCTCTGCAGGTGCTCAGAGCGTCCCTTGACGTGGCGGTTGATGAGAGGTTGATTGCCCGCAATCCCGCTTCGCGTATCAGAACCCCACCTGTTAGGAAGCGTCGCCAACTGTTCCTTACCGCAGATCAGCTCGAAGCGCTGGCCCACACCGCCGAGGACACCCGCGCGGGGTCGGGTGGTCTGGTCCGTCTCCTCGGATACGGGGGATTGCGCTGGTCCGAAGCCGTCGCGTTGGATTGGAAGCGGGTCAACCTCTTGAAACGAAGGATCCGCGTCGAGGAGAAAGCCACCGAAGTAGGCGGGCAAGGATTGGTCTGGGGAGCACCGAAAACGCATGAGACCCGCACCATCATCGTCCCAGCATTCGTGATCCACCATCTCGGCCGGGCGAAACCGGAGGGCCTTGTGTTCACCGGGCCGCGCGGCGGTCCATTACGTCACAGCAACTGGACTCGCAAGGTGTGGGCCCCCGCGGTGGCCGCGACGGAAGAAACACCGGAGGGACTGTTGATTCACGACCTTAGGGACACCGCTGCCAGTCTTGCCATATCGGCGGGAGCGAG
The DNA here is from genome assembly GCA_009377735.1 of Acidimicrobiia bacterium. Taxonomy (GTDB): domain Bacteria; phylum Actinomycetota; class Acidimicrobiia; order Spongiisociales; family ZC4RG35; genus WHTL01. The sequence goes on along the minus strand of WHTL01000108.1, from coordinate 2,605 downwards.
CATCAAAGCGGTGCAACGGATGCTCGGTCACGCCTCAGCTGCGATGACGCTAGACACGTACGGGTCACTGTTCGAGGAAGATCTCGAAACGTTGGCGGACCGCATGGAAGAAGCCTACGGGTCGTAGTTGCCGACCGATGCCTTCCATCACGGCGCGTCAGGTGAGGGTCCTTAGTTCCGGTCATCGACCCAGCTCGGCGGCCCGGGCGCGCTGCTCGGCCCGGATCCGCTCCGCGATGTACGCGTCGATGTCGCCGCGGCGAAACAGGATCTTGCGGCCGATTCTGACCCCCAACGCTCCCAGACCTTCGCAACGGTAACGCTCCGAATAGATCGAGCTAGGGGTGCGTCGGGTGAGCTCGGCGACTTCGGAGACGGTTAGCAGTGCGTGATTGATCGCGGCCGGATCCGAGATCGCCTTGGCCGCGGGATGGTCCTCGATGTCTCTGGTCATCGGAGCGGCCCCTCCCTCGCACGGACCCATTGGCTAACCCTCCGGTTTTCGACGTCGCACATCCGGAAGGCGATGTGATGGTGCCTTTCGTTCTGGACTCGGCCACCGATTGGTGCTTGCCACGCATGATTAGTCTTGAGAACAGCACCCAAATATTCGGCTAGTTCATCAATGGTGCTTGTCGAGGGCTTTGTGTGAGGTGGTTGGTTCATGCGGCTCGTCGGATTGGCTCGGAAAGATGATGAGATGGGCTGGCTTGCCGGACCTAATCACTTCATACCGTAAGATACTAGTTCTAGTGATTCCTGTTCGCAACACCTCATTGCGTAAGGTACTACCCGACGACACACGCGCGGCGCGGTAGTGCGCTCGTCGGGTGAGATAGATCCCTACTCGCAAGTACTTCGTACAATACTCCTCCACGGTGCATTCGGGTGTACCAAGCGAACACAATCCGAGCGGACGGTACATAGCGTACATACCCCGAGCTGATCGGGCCGAGAGGCGAAGAATCCGACGCATCCGCGAAGCACGATTCCCCCGCCTCAAACACCTCACCGACTTCGACACGTCGATCTCACCGGTCGACTCGGCCACCATTGCCACCCTCGCTGCCGGCAGCTTCATCGACAACGGAACCCCAATCGTTCTCCTCGGCGACTCCGGCACCGGCAAGACCCATCTCCTCATCGGCACCGGGACGGCCGCCTGCCAAGCAGGGCAGTCGGTCCGATACGTCACCGCCGCCGCCCTCGTCAACGAACTGGTCGAAGCCCAAGACGAACGGACCCTCACCCGACTAGTCGGCCGCTACGGACGCCTCGACCTTCTCCTAATCGACGAACTCGGCTACTCCACCTCGACCCCCGCGGTGCCGAACTCCTATTCCAAGTCATAACCGAAAGAGAAGAACGCGCCCCCGTAGCCGTCGCCACCAACGCCCCATTCTCAAAAGCGCACAGGTTCGAGGGAACGTGTGCGAGGTGGCGCCGTACGCTCACAGGTTCGAGCTGGTAAGCCGGTCGGGGTCGACGTGGTCGGCGAGGTAGTCGAGGAGACCGTCGGCGTTCATGCCGAGAGCTTCGGCGACGAGTTTGGGGTCGAGGCTGATCACCAGGTCGACGAGGCGAGTGGAGCGCAGAGTCTTGGTGTTGACTTCGGCGGGGTCGAGGACGTGGCTGATATAGGCGGGAGATGCCGGGGTGGAGCGGGTGTTGGTGGTCTTGGTGACGATGAGGTGCGGGTTGGGGGTTCGGAGGCGGGCACGGTGGGTGAGGCAGGCTTCGATGGCGGCGAGACTGGCAGGGTCTAACGGGACCAGGTGTGGCCGCCCATCGACACGGATGGTCTGGGTGAGCAGGTCCACGTCGTCGACGCGTATCTGCCGTAGCTCGGTGCTGGTGAAGGCGTGCAACAGAGAAAGGAGACCGACGAGCGCCTCGTGGGGATGCACGTCATTGCCTGTGGTGCTCTACCGTCGAAACAGGCGGCGCTGCTCGGGGATGGTCAGTGTCTTACCGGCGAAGCCCCGGGAGGGGCTGAGGGTGATGGCGGTGGTGGGGTCGACGAGCACCAGCTTGTTGCGGCGAGCCCAGCGGAAGAACTGGCGAGCCGTACTGAGCCGTCGACGCCGGTTGGCGAATTGGGCGTTGAGGAACGCTTCTACGTCGACGGTTTGCACGGTCGCCCATTCCGTCTTGTCTCTCTCGTCGGCTAGAAATCGGGCGAGGTCTCGGACGATGGACAGTGTCCCTTCGATGGTGGAGTCGGCCCGGGGGTGGGTCCCGGCACGTCGGGCCCGTTCTCGTGATCGGATGAGATGGTCACAGAACGGCCGGACTGTGGGTCTTAGCGTTTCGGGGGCGCCGTCGACGCGTCGTTGCCGGCGGGCGGCGGCGAGGCGGGCGTCCTGGTCGAGTCCGAACGCCAACTGATAGCGGGTGAGAAATTCCTCGAGGGTCCGGGCGAGTGTTCCCGCCAAGCGGCCCTCTTGTCGTGACCGTTCCAGGAGGGCTTGAGGGCTGGCCGGGTGGCCGTCACGGAGAAGACGACCGAGGAGCCTGTCAAATCGTTTGTGTGAGGTAGTTGTTTCATGGAGTGGGTATCACCCTTCCGGGGAAGGCGATAGCGAACGCGTTGAGCGCTCGTTTC
>WHTL01000222.1 GCA_009377735.1 Acidimicrobiia bacterium | reverse complement strand
CGGCACTGCTCCGTACGCTGGAGAGCACTACGCCTCGGGGTCTTCTGGATCGAGACCAGCCCACATCGGGGCGATGCTGGGCGCGAGCCGATTCAACTCGGCAATGTGAAGCTCAGTGAGCCGATCGAGTATGTCCCTGCCCTGTGCGGTGAGCCGAACCCTCACCATCCGCTGGTCGTCGTCGTCGGGCTCCCTCACAACGAGCCCTGCGTTCTCACAACGGTTCACCAGCTCGACCACACTGTGGTGCCGCGTCAGAAGCTCGGTTGCGATGTCCCCCACGGTGGGGCCTTTTGGGATCTCGTGAGCGCGGGCAACGAGCAACAGTTGGTGTTGACTCGAGGTGACACCCGAGTCTGCGGCCAGATCGGCGCTCCACTTGAGGAAACGGCGTAGCCCACCTCTTAGCTCCAGGAGTCGGCGGTAATCGGCGTCTGTGAGGCGCGTCGGAGACATCTCGTGACACGATACACTTGCGCCGTGATGTTCCCCGCCTCAACCCCACGTCGTATCACCCTGCTCTCCGCCTTGGCGGCCGTTCTAGGGTTGCTGAGTGGCGCCGCCGCCTGGGTCCTCGTCAGCCTCATCTCCCTGATCACCAACTTCTCGTTGTTCGGACAGATCGGCTGGGAACTTCCATCCATGTCCACCCTTGAAGTTGGTCCTCGTATTGTCATCGCCGCCGTCATCGGTGGGTTGCTCGTGGGGCTCATCGCCAAATGGAGTCCCCTGATCAAGGGTCACGGCATCCCCGAGGCGATGGAGTCGGTCCTCCGCAACCAGAGCCGGGTCGCACCACGTACCGCCATCGCCAAACCGCTCTCTGCCGCCATCGCCATCGGCACGGGTGGTCCGTTCGGCGCCGAGGGGCCCATCATCGTCACGGGTGGCTCTCTTGGTTCGCTCATAGGCCAGGTCATCGATGTCTCCCCTTCCGAGCGAAAGATCCTCCTCGCCTGTGGCGCCGCCGGGGGGATGGCCGCCACCTTCGGCGCCCCAATCGCCGCCATCGTCCTCGCCATCGAACTCCTCCTATTCGAATTCTCGACGAGGGCGTTCATTCCCATCGCCATCTCCGCATCAGTGGCCGGTGGTGTGCACTCGGCCATCTTTGGGGCGGGACCGCTGTTCACCGTGCCCGACCATGTCTTTGCCGGGTTGTCCGATCTGCCCTATTTCATCCCACTCGGCATCCTTGCTGGTTTGGCCGCGGTGGTGATCGCCAAGGGGCTCTTCTTGGTCGAGGCAGGTTTCCGTCGGCTCCCGGTCTCCGAGACCTGGCATCCGGCCATTGGTGCCCTCGGGTTCGCAATCATCGGACTGGGAGTCCCCAACGTCCTGGGTGTCGGTTACGACGTGATCGACGAGGTTCTCTCCGGCCAGCTGGCCGTTGGTACGTTGGCCGTTCTCGCCGTTGCCAAACTGGTGGCATGGTGGCTCGCCCTCGGTTCCGGTACTTCCGGCGGAACTCTAGCCCCCATCCTCCTGATCGCGGGTGCCTTCGGTGCTGTGGTCGGCCACGCCACCCTCGCAGTCTTTCCCGGGACCGAACTGGGTGCTGGAGCCTTCTCTTTGGTCGCCATGGCGGCGATATTCGGAGCGGCAACCAGGGCCACCCTGACCTCCATCGTGTTCGTCTTCGAGTTGACCCGGGACTACGAGGCCATACTTCCCCTGATCCTCGCCGCCGTGCTGGCCGATCTCGTCGCCACCTGGTTCCTACCGCAGACCCTCATGACCGAGAAGCTCGCCCGTCGTGGGGTGCGGGTCCCATCCGACCTGCAGGCCGACGCCATGGCCTCGGGAATCGTTGGGGAGCTAATGACGCGACACGTCACCACAGTGACGCCCGATGCCACGGTTGGGGTGGTACTCGACCTGGTTCAGTCATCCGGACATTCTGCGTTCCCTGTCATCGAAGACGACGATGTGATGGTCGGTATCGTCACCCGATCCGACCTCCTCGATCCAACTCGTGGTGATCGGGACACACCGATCATGGAGATCGCACGGACCGACGTGGTGACGGTGACCAAACGCGACAGCCTCCGTGACGCCATCGACAAGATGATCATGGAAGGCGTGGAACATATCCCTGTGGTCGAAGGAGACCGTCTGGTGGGGATGTGCACCCGGACCGACATCCTGGGCTCGCAGAGCCGACAGCTGAGAGAGGACAGGCGGCAGAAGGGCTGGCGACCACCGAGACGCGGCCGGACCCGACATCCTAGTGGCGGAGGGGATGCCTCCACCTAAGGCGCTTACACCACCATAAGCCCAAGCAGCTGGGCTGCTTCCGCCTGCCGGTCATCTCGGATGATGACGAATATCTCTTCATCCTCCGCGGCGAGGTTACGCACAGTCGTCGGCGACATCCTCAAAGGACGTCGCCACTACCGGCAGGAACAGTGACATTGTCGCCATAATCGCCAACACCATCAGAACTAACTTGCGCATCCATCAAATACCTCTCGGCTCGTCGACCCATCGAGTCCCCCGGCTCGGACGACAATCTTAGACGATATGCGTCGCCGGAGAATCTCCCACCGATGTCCGGCAGGTGCCCTCCCTCAATGCCGAAAGTGGCGTCTCCCGGTGAACACCAGGGCGAGATCGTGCTCGTTGGCTGCCTCGATTACCTCATCGTCGCGTCGCGACCCGCCGGGTTCCACCACCGCCGTAACGCCGGCGTCGGCGAGTGCATCGAGACCGTCACGGAACGGGAAGAATGCATCCGAGGCGGCGACACCGCCTTCGGCTCTGTCGCCCGCCTGTTTGACCGCCTTCTCCGAAGCACCCACCCTGCTCTGGTCGCCGGCACCTACACCCACGGCCGCCCCGTCGTTGGCGATGACTATGGAGTTCGACTTGGCATGTGCAACCACCTTCCAGGCGAGCTCAAGCTCTTCTACCTCCTCGTCGGTTGGCTGGCGGTTCGAGACCACCTCCCAGTCATCGAGAATCACCGTATCCATGGCCTGCCCGACGAAGCCACCATCGATGCGCCGTATATCGAGTCCATCCGCCGCTGGGAGCGGGGCAACGAGAACACGGAGATTGGGTTTGGCATCCAGGACGTCATGCGCATCGGCCTCAAGACCGGGGACGATCACTACCTCCACGAAACGCTCTGCGATGGCGACGGCCGTCTCCCGATCAAGCTCTCGGTTGATGGCCACCACACTCCCGAAGGCTGACATGGGATCGCACTCCCAGGCACCCTCGAAAGCGTCGATAAGGGCGGCACCCACGGCAACACCACATGGATTGGTGTGCTTGATGATGGCGACCGCCGTTTCCTCGAGGTCGGTTGCCAATCGCCAGGCTGCATCGGCATCGACCAGATTGTTGAACGACATCGCCTTGCCCTGGGTCTGGAGGGCTTCGGCCCACCACGAGGCTGCTCCGGTCTCACGATACGATGCCCCCGCCTGGTGTGGATTCTCCCCGTAACGGAGATCGTGAACCTTCTCCAAAGCGATAACGAGATTGTCCGGAAGCTCCTCCTCCCGCTGGAACCAGTGGACGATGGCTGCGTCGTAGGCTGCAGTCCTAGCGAAGGCCTCACCGGCCAGGCGGCGACGTAGCTCTTCGTCGAGACCCCCCTCGGATATCGCCTCCAGAACCTCGTCGTACTGTGACGGGTCGACGACGATCCCCGTCCATGCATGGTTCTTCGCCGCCGCCCGAACCATGGTAGGCCCCCCGATGTCGATCTGCTCGATGACCTCGGTTTCGGTCGCTCCCCCCCGAGCAACGGTCTCCTCAAAGGGATAGAGATTGGCCACCACCAGATGTATCGGCTCGATCTCACGCCCCGCCAACTGTTCGACATGGGATCTGTTACCCATATCGGCAAGGATGCCTCCGTGGATACTGGGGTGCAGGGTCTTCACCCGACCATCAAGCATCTCTGCTGCCCCGGTCACCTCCTCTACCGGGAGCACATCGACACCCTGATCGGCAAGAAGCTTCGCTGTCCCGCCCGAGGAGATGATCTCGATACCGGCAGCGTGCAGCCCCTGGGCGAACTCCACCAGTCCCGATTTGTCGTATACGGAGATGAGGGCTCTCTCAATGCGAAGTCGCGTCACGATCGACGAACCCTTCGTCCATCGACTTTGAGGGCGCCGCAGGCGAACTCTTCGATCACACGGGGGAACAAGTCGTGCTCCTCCTTCTGGATCCTCCCATGGAGGGTTTCCTCGTCATCGCCGTCGAGAACAGGTACCGCAACCTGGGAGATGATTGGACCGTGGTCAACCTCTTCATCGACGATGTGGACGGTGACCCCAGTCATCGTCGCTCCGTACGCCAGAGCGTCGGCGACGGCGTGCGCCCCCGGGAATGCGGGAAGGAGGGAGGGATGGATGTTGAGGATGCGCTCCGGGAAGCGTTGAATCGCCTCGGGCCCCAGAATCCTCATGAACCCCGCCATGACCACAGCCTCACCGCCAAGCTCCTCAATCGTGTCACAGATCCGTGTCGTGAAGGGCTCCCGATTCCTGAACTCCTTCCAATCCACCACCCGGGTCGGTATCCGTGCGGCTTCGGCACGCCCCAGTGCTCTCACGCCAGGGCGATCCGTGATGACCCCCACGACTCTGGTAGTGGGATTGTCGGCGTCGATTATGGCCTGCAGGTTGGATCCTGACCCGGACGCCAGGACTACGAAATCGATATTGACTCCTTATGGGCTCTGACTGGCGTCGATTGTACGGATTTCGAAATGGACAGCGTCACGGTACTTGCCGAATCGAGGACAACATCTCGGGCAGGACCTGTGCAAGACGCTCGTATTCGGAGATGTCGTTGTAGATCTGGGCGGAGATACGGATGACCTGCTCGGGCCACCGGGGCCAGGTCGATACCGGGGCAACAATGCCGTGCTCGACAAAGAGCCGCTTCGACATGGGCGTCTCGTCGGAGGGACGCAGCAAGGGTTCGGGACCAGAGCCATCGGGAAGGGGAACGGTGGCCATGGCTCCGATCATCTCCTCCGGAGCGGGCTCGTCGATGGCGAGGACAGCGGCGAGTAGCCTCCTCGCTTCGAGGGCGAGCTCTCGGTTGTGGGACCGGACACCCTTCCATTCGTCGGGATGAGTGGAGCCGATGACGTCGATGGCACGCGGGATGGAGAGCCATGCCGTGGGGTCATCAGTGCCCATCCAGTCGGCCAGCCTGCGGAAGCGTGGGCCTGTGCCCCTGTTCCAACCATGGGAGATGACCGACGGCGAAAAGCTTTCGCGATGCTCAGGCGCCACCCAAAGAAATGCCGATCCCTTGGGCGAACACATCCATTTGTGGCAATTGGCCGCGTAATAGGAAGGCTTGAGGGCGGCGATGTCGACCGGCACCATCCCCGGGGCGTGGGCGCCGTCGATCAGGACGGGCACACCCATACTCTCCACCAGCGGCACAAGCCGATCTAGTGGGAGAACCAGCGCCGTAGGAGAGGTGACATGGTCGAGCATGACCAGACGCGTTCGGTCGTCGATGGTGGCGAGAACCCGGTCGACCACGATGTCGGGTGTGGGGATGGGGAACGGGATCTCTACGACGGTTACCTCTGCGCCCGCCCTGTCGGCGGCGTATTCGAGGACCCCGCGACAGGCGTTGTAGTCGTGGCTTGTGGTAACGACCCGGTCTCCCTTTGCGAGGTCGGTGTGAGCGACAACGGCATTGATCCCGGAGGTGGCGTTGTGGAGGAGGATGAGACCGTCGGCGTCCGCACCCACGAAGGAACCCAAGACCTGACGCACCTCGGCGAGACGATCAGCGAGTTCGGTGGTGAGGAATCGTGTGGGGTTCGCCTCCAATCGGTCCCGCCAGAGTTGCTGCTCCTCCAGCACCGGAATCGGAGTCGCACCGAAACCCCCGTGGTTGAGATGGGTGACGTCTTTGTCCAGTGCCCACATGGGTTAGGAGGCCGGTGTATGGGAGAATGCGGTCATGAGTGCCATTGAACAGGTTCCAGCCGAAGATTGGGAAACCTGGACGGACGAGAACGACGGGTTGGTCCTCGACGTGCGTAACCCAGACGAATGGGGGGCGGCGATCCTGCCAGGGGTGGAAAAAATCTCACTCCCCGACCTCCCCACCAACCTCGATCGCCTCGACAAAGACACACCCCTTCTCGTCATGTGCCGGAGCGGCAATCGCAGCCAGCAGGCGGCCAAGTTTCTCCAGGCCCACGGATACCAGGCTGCCAACGCCGCGGGCGGGATGAAGTCCCTGGGTCTGCAGGACTGACGAAAGCACCAACTGAGGGCGGAGATGTTCGCTGGGCGGTGTCCTCCACCCTGGGTACAGATTGCTGGTGGAACCGAGGGCGGAGATGTTCGCTGGGCGGTGTTGTCCTGTTTCACCGCTTATCGGACACATGTCGCGGGGCATATCTGACAGCATCGGTGTATTCGATCTTGGAGGTGCTGTCATGGCTGGTAGGCCGATACCGATGACTGTGAAGAGGGCGATCGTGGAGGTGATGT
>WHTL01000363.1 GCA_009377735.1 Acidimicrobiia bacterium | reverse complement strand
ACGTCGCCCCCGGTTCCCCTGGTTTGGGAGACATCAGACCTGGGTGACCCTGAGTCTCGTGGTGGTGATCATCGGCTCGATGCTCCCCTGGTTCGATACGTTCATAGGAACCCGGTACGGGCTCGACGGCTGGGGCATACTCGCCCTGTGGGGGGCGGCCGTGGGTCTGGTGGGTGCATTGTCGACCAAGGAGCGTTGGTTCCGGATACTCCCGCTGGTCGGTGGGATGATCGCCTTGGGCATAGTTGGCTGGACCATGATCGAGGGTCTCAACACCTGCGCTGTCGCGCCCGACGGCTCGGCACCTTGTCGACCCGCCATCGGCCTTATCGTTACCGGCGCTGCCGCGATGAACTCGGTGTGGTGGGGCTACAGGGCAACCCGCGAGGAGTGATATACCCTCAAGTCCATGGAGATCCGTCTGGCAACTCCCAATGACGGGGCAGTTATCGCCGAGATATACCGGCCGTTCGTCGAGGGGACTGCCATTTCGTTCGAGACCACGCCACCCGACGCTGCTGAAATGTCACATCGGATCTCCACTGGTATGGCAACCCATCCCTGGTTGGTCGCCGAGTCCGAGGCCGATATCATCGGTTACGCATACGCACAACCGCATCGCATTCGTCCCGCCTATCAATGGTCCGTCGACGTATCGGTGTATGTCACCTCGGGCCAGCGCCGGAGTGGGGTTGCCACCACCCTTTACGATGTTCTACTCGAGAGCCTCAAATCCCTGGGCTTCCGGATGGCGTTTGCCGGGATAGCTCTCCCCAACGACGCCAGCATCGGTTTCCATCGTCGTCTAGGTTTCGAGCTTGTCGGTACCTATCCGTCCGTCGGATACAAACTGGGGGAGTGGCGGGACGTCACCTGGCTCAGCCGCAAGCTAGGAGACACCACCATGCCACCGGATCCTCCGATTCGCCTGTCCGTCGCAATTCCGGAGGTCGAGGAGATCATCGCCAGGGAGCGGTGGTGACTGGCGAGGTTGATGGGAAGGAGACTCCAGCCGCAGCGCGCCTGTCTCAGACCACGCTCTCCAACAGCAGGTCGGGGTGTTGGCGTTGGGTGGCGTCGAGTCGGTGTTCGTTGTAGAAGAGAGCAAGGAGAACCCCGTCATCTCGGGTGGCGATCTCGACGTCGCGCATCGAGGTGAGGGTCTCTGCGCTGGCGGGATCCGTCTTGCGGGCGATGTTGTAAGGGGTGGGGGAGAGCTCCACGGTAGCCCCGAACTCGTTCTGCAGACGATGCAACGCCACGTCATACTGCATGGGTCCTACCGCAGCCAGGATTGGGGCCTGGTCTCCCCGGTTGGCATTGCGAAGGACTTGGATGACGCCCTCCTCGGCGAGCTGGGAGATTCCCTTTCTGAACTGTTTGTAGCGACCAATATCGAGATTGTGGGCGGTCCGGAAATGCTCAGGGGCGAATGTGGGTAGAGACGGGAACTCTATGTCGCCTCCAACACTGAGCGTGTCCCCGATCTTGAGGTCGGTGGCGTTGACCAGACCGATGATGTCACCGGGCCAGGCGACGTCCACGGTGTCCCGGTCACGACCGAATAGCTGGTGGGCGTACTTGGTCGAGAACTCACGTCCGTTCCGGTGGTTCTTCAAATTCATCCCACGTCGGAACTCACCCGAGGTGAGGCGCATGTAGGCGATTCGGTCCCGGTGCCGCGGATCGAGATTTGCTTGGATCTTGAAAACGAAACCGGAAGTCGGTGAATCCAACGGTCGGAGCTCCCCGCCCCGGTCGGGACGGGAGGTCGGGGAGGGCATCAGATCCACCACCGCATCGAGCAGGAGACGTATGCCGAAGTTCCACAGTGCCGACCCGAAGAACACCGGGGTTGTCTTGGCGGCCAGGAAGCTGCCCTGGTCGTGGTCGGCGCCAATCGCATCGAGAAGCTCGATTTCCTGGAGTGCCTCGTCTCGGATCGGGTCTTGACCGGTCTCGAGGGTCTGCCTTTCCTCCTTGCCCACCTTTGCGCCATGGGAGGTGCGATCGAATTTCCAGAAGGCATGGTCCCGACGATCGATCACACCCTCAAACTCGGTTCCCGCACCAACCGGCCAGGTCATCGGAGTGGTGTCCAGCCCGAGCTGTTCGGTGACGTCATCGAGTAGTTCGAGAGGAGAAAGGGCGGGGCGGTCGAGCTTGTTGACGAACGTGATGAGCGGTATCCCACGGGCCTGTGCGACCTGGAACAATTTGAGTGTTTGGGGCTCGATGCCCTTAGCGGCGTCGAGCACGATGATTGCGCCATCAACGGCCGAGAGAACCCGATACGTGTCCTCTGAGAAATCACGGTGACCGGGAGTGTCCAACAGATTGAGCAGCACGTCGTTGTGCTGGAACTGGAGAGCGGTGGAAGTGATCGATATCCCACGATCACGCTCCATATCCATCCAGTCGGAGGTCACGTCCTTTTGCCGCCCCGAACGCGCCTTGACCGCACCGGCCTCCTCGATCGCTCCGGAGTAGAGGAGGAGTTTCTCGGTGATGGTCGTTTTGCCCGCGTCAGGGTGGGAGATGATGGCGAAGGTGCGGCGACGCGCCGCCTCGGAGGTTGCACTCGGCATTGGAGGGTTCTCGGTCGGGGAGGAAGGGGAAGGTCGGAAGAATCAGATCCCACCGACAGGCCCATTCTACCGTCTCAAATACCACGTCCCTATTCCGGGGGTTGATAGATTTCGGTTCATGACTTGCGCCTGGTGTCGGCTACCCCTTGACTATGTCCACGGTCACGCCGCTTGTCTCGATGGGTCTTGCCCGATGTTCGGGGTGAACCAGGACGAATGCTGTTCGGGCGACATCGCCGCAAACTGCCCCGTTCCTACGTCAACTCTTTCGTCTACTGACAGACCACCTAGGTCCCCTCGGCGGGAGTGAACCAGAGCTGGACCTCGATGGTTGCGATCTCCGATGCGGAGAGAAGCACCGGTGCCTGGGGGACCTCTACGTCGTAATCCGACATCGTGATCTCTGTTGATCCGACCACGACAAGGCCTTGTGGTGTGAGTTGGGCTTCGATGGGTATCTCGACGGGGTTAGTGACCCCGGCAATGGTGAACTCGCCGTTGGCAGTGGCGGTGATGGTGGCGCCCTCCTCCGGTATCTCACCCAACTCGATCGGTTCACCCAGCTGGAATGTGGCCGCGGGAAACTCCTCCACCTTCATCGCCTCTAGGGCACCGTTGTCCCGTCGGGAGTCGTTGGTGGAGATCGAGGTCATGTCGACACTGAATTCTGCTTCGAGCACTTGGGTGCCATCCAGGCTGAGTGATCCCGTCACCGCTTCGGTCCGTCCCACGGCAACATTGGAACCGAGACCCTGGAGCTCCTCCTCGATCCGGAACCCTGCGAAGGTGCCGGTCGCCTCCTCGTAGGAGAACTCTCCTATCTCATTAGTGACGGTCCACGAGGTGGCTAACTCGGTGCCGCTCGTTGTTTCCGGAGTTGTTGTCTGTGGCGATGTTGAATCGGGAGACGAGGTAGTTGGGGATGTCTCCGTGACAGCCGATGTTTGGGCCGGGGGCTCTGAGGCTGCGGAGGAGTTGGAGACGCCCTCAACCGCTGCCGCGAGGTTCGCCTCTTCCGGAGCATCTCTGTTGAGGAACCAGAGAACCAGAGCGCCTGCCTGTTAACCGGCTAATAGTTCCCTTTCTGGGGAATGGGTCGTGGAGTGAAGGGTTGAAATAGAGTCTTTT
>WHTL01000177.1 GCA_009377735.1 Acidimicrobiia bacterium | reverse complement strand
CGATGGTTGAAAACATATCCCCCGACAATCTTCAAAAGCCCCTCCATCTGGCATTCACCTACGACGAAGAGGTGGGGTGCCTCGGAGCCCCGGTTCTACTCACCGACATGAAGGAACAGGGTTTCCGTCCCGCGGTCGCCGTCGTTGGTGAGCCAACGGAAATGGGAGTCGCCGTCGCCCACAAGGGATGCTACGAGTACACCACTACCTTCACGGCGGGAGAACAGCACGGCTCACTGGGCACCAGAGGAGCGGGCGCTATTTCGGCAGCAGGTCGCTTTGCCGGTTTGCTAGACGAACTTGCCTCAGACCTCGAGGCCAGGGCGCCCCAGGACTCTCTCTTCGACCCGGTGGGCACGACCATCAACATGGGAACCATCAGAGGTGGCGTCGCCCGCAACATCACACCCGGCTCGGTGGTGATGGAATGGGAGATGCGGCCCGTGCGAGCCGAGGATCGGGTCTATGTCCTCGACAGCGCCACCAGGTTCGTCGAGGAGAAACTGCTCCCCGATATGAGGGAGGTGTTTTCCAACGCATCGGTCGAGACGGTCTCCCTGGGCGAGGTCGACGGTCTCCTTCCCGAGCCCGCCGGTGCGGCGGTCTCTTTGGTGAAAGAAGCGACCGGGGCCGATTCGGTGGAGGCGGTATCGTTCTGTACCGAGGCAGGTCTGTTTCAGAAGGAGGGGGTGTCCACTGTCGTGTGTGGGCCGGGGAACATCCAGCAGGCGCACAAACCCGACGAGTTCATCGAGATCGCCCAACTCGACTCCTGCCACTCCATGATGGAGAGGTTGATCGGAGCGTGGAACGGGTAAAGGACGCCGAACATGGTTCGTCGGATCGAGGAGGCTGATCCAAATGGACGTATGGGATGTCTTCGCCAGGGTGGCGCTGGCCGCATTGTTAGGTGGGGTGATCGGTTTCGACCGGGAGTTGAAAGGTCATTCGGCGGGACTACGCACCAACATTCTCGTGTCGGCGGCTGCCGCGGTCTTCGCCGACGTCTCCATACACGGATTCGCTGAGGTGCGGGGCTACGACCCGAGCCGTGTCGCCTCCAACATCGTGTCCGGTATCGGCTTTCTCGGCGCCGGCGCCATCTTCGCCATGGGAGGGCGACCACGCGGTCTCACCACTGCTGCCGCCCTGTGGGCTTCGGCCGCAGTGGGTCTGAGTGTCGGGGTAGGTCGTTGGCGAGTGGCGGTCGCCCTGGTGATGCTGTCACTCATCACACTGTTCGCGCTCAACGCTTTAGGCGATCGTCTGTTGGCCCGCAGACGCAATGCAGTGCGGGATCTCTACGTTGTGGTTCTCGATGCCACCCAGGTCGTCGCAGTACAGCAACACCTCCAAGGCTTCGACGTCGGGATCCGCGATTTGAAGATGGTCGAGTTGGGTGACCTGGTTGGCGTCGATCTGGTCCTCATAGGTCGGGAGGCCGATCTGGCGGACGCCGTGACCGGAATTTCCGACATTGACGCAGTCCAATTCGCGTCATCGGAAGAGGAATTCACCGACGACCACTAAACCCGAACGCGGTTTCGGTGCCCGGGTCAGGAATGCGTCGACTGGACTTTGCGGGCACACGTCCGACACAACCCAAGAGATTGTGCCAGGCTCCGTGGCAGGCTAGGAGGTAAGGAATGAGGCGTATCGTTTCGGTCCTCGTCGTAGGCATGCTCGTCATGGGCGCGGTGAGTGTTAGTGGTCAAGGGACCTCTCCAGACGAGTTTGGGTCCGAGGAGCATCCCCATGCAGCCCGAATCAGGGTGGACAATGCTGTCGTGCTCGAGTCTCTACGGGCGGCTGGTCTCGATGTGACCCATGACGTCACGTCGGTGGAAGATGGGGTCGAGGCCACAGTGATACTCACCGACGCCGAAGAGGAGCTCGTCGGCGACATAGGTGGGGAGGTCCTTTCTACTACCGAGATCCCCACCTTGGAGGAGTTGCAAGCCGACCTTACGCCACGTCACGATTCCCCGACCCATGTGGACGGGGTGGACCCCGAGGCGATCACCCGAGCCAAGACAAGAGTCCGGCCCGACCCGTCCGGCGGTGGAAGAGACGGGAGACCACCACCGACCGTTCCCGATACCACCCTCAATCTGCTTCGTGCCGACTCGTTCCAGAACTTCGCCGGGTTTTTTGTGAGTTTCGAGGTGCATCCCGCCTTGGGAGAATCGGATGAGGTGACGGTCTCCTGGGACGAGCAGAACATAACCCTCGATGTCTTCACAGACGTGGGGCAATATCTCTATCACCGGACCACCAACCCGGTGTCCGCCGATGAACTTCCCGACGAAGTGACGATGACTTCGAGCGATGGGACGTCGATAACGGTCCCGGTGACCGAGTGGATCCCCGGTGAGGAGGAGGGCTTCCCGCCTGGATACCAATGGGGCTTCACCGACACGGGTTACCTTGATCCCGATCAGATCAACACGATCATCGAGGACCTCGCGACCCAATATCCTGATCTCACCGAAGTGATCGAACTTCCCTTCCAATCCGTGGGATATCAGTGGCCAGCCCAAGCTCTGGTGTTCGACGGAGACATCGGGGCCGGTCTCTACGCGGAGACGAACATCATGGGTCACGAAGGCGGCAACGATTACGTGCTCGAGATTTCCGATCCCGGTGTCCCCGACTCCGACCTCGCTGCCACCCTCGACGGGACAACCGTCAATGTGTTACTAGCCACCGACGGTGCAGGGACGCTGGTAAGCACGGCCGCCGAGGTGGCCGCCGCTATCAGCAGCCTGGACGGGGTCAACGCCTATACCCTGCGGGACGATCCGGGCGAAGGCGTTGTACAGCCAACCACGGTTCAGTTCGACGACGGTCTCGATGCGCCCGAGTCGTACCCACGGGGCCCGATGACCATAAAGGTCCTCAGAATCGGCGCAGACCCAAGTGGTGATAAGCCGGGGATCTATCTCTACTCCCAGGAGCACGCCCGGGAATGGGTGACTCCGCTGGTAGCTGTGGAAACGGCTAATCGGCTCCTCACCAACTACGGGTCGGATCCCACCACTGCAGCGTTGGTGGATGGACTCGACATATTCATCCAACCCTTCGTCAACCCCGATGGTGCCGCCTACTCGTTGTACGACGACCAGTTCCAGCGCACCAACTTGTCGCGGCATTGCGATCCGGGCGTGGTCGACCCGTTCCTGGTCACCAACAGCGGCGTCGATCTCAACCGGAACTTCACTGTCGGAAGTAGGTTGGACGGATATAGCGGGGCGCCAGTGGAAACTGTCTCAGCTCGGTCTTCTCCGGCCCAGAGGAGGCGAGCGAGCCCGAATCGAGCAACGAGATGTGGTTGACCGAAACGTATGACAACATCCTGTTCGCCATGAACACCCACAGCTTCGGGGGCTACTTCATGTGGTCACCAGGCGCCTATATCGCTGATGGACGTGTGCCACTCCCTCGACCCCCGATTGGGACCGAGGAGTACTTCTTCGCGGCGTCGGCCGACATCCTCGACCGCATCAAAGCCTACCGAGGAACAGTCGTTCATCCCGGTCGCACCGGACCCGTCATCGACGTCCTTTACTCGGCCGCGGGTAACTCCGGTGACGAGCACTACTACACAGACGATCTGGAAGGACCCGACATCTACGCCTGGGACTTCGAGGTGGGAGCCGACCTGTGGGATGGCGAGGAATGGGAGTCACCCGGATTCTTCTGGCCCGACTTCGAAACGGAGGGTTTCCATCAGGCGATGGAGTTCTCCAACGGCTGGATCGGGATGATGGAGGTCGCCCTGGAATTCTCCCAGGACGACCAGGCACCCTCATCGTCGATCAATGTCGACCAACGGGGTTGGTACTCAGGGCCGGTGGATGTGGTATTCACAACCAGCGAGGCTGCCACCATCCACTACACCCTGGACATGAGCAAACCTACCCTAGACTCACCGACCCTTGAGCGAGATGGTCTTCGTGACGGTGCCGCACCGCTGGAGATAACCGAGACCACCGTCCTCCGCTGGTTCGCCGTCGACGAGACCGGCAACCAGGAGAAACCCCATCGGGTGAGGATCAAGATCAGGGACTGATCATACCGTTCTAAGCCCGGATTCAGTTTCGGTGCCCAGAAGTCACGTCTCGCCGAGGTAGGCCTGACGCATCTGTGGATTGGCGAGGAGTCCCTCTGCTGTGTCGTTGAGGACGATCTGGCCGGTTTGGAGAACGTAGCCCCGGTCGGCGATCGACAGGGCCGTACTGGCGTTCTGCTCGACCACGAACACGGTCGTTCCGGTCTTGTTGATCTGATCGATGATCTCGAAGTTCTGAGCGACCAGGACAGGGGCCAGACCCATCGACGGCTCATCCATGAGGAGGATCTTGGGTCGGGACATCAATGCCCGACCCATCGCCACCATCTGTTGTTCCCCACCCGAAAGGGTCCCCGCCTTCTGGTTGCCCCTCTCCTCCACACGTGGGAACAGGTCGAAGATGTTCTGCAGGTCATCCTCGAAGTTCTCGGTGTCTTCCCGGAGGTAGGCGCCGATCTTGAGGTTCTCGAGTACCGTCATTCGTTTGAAGAGTCGTCGGTTCTCGGGGACCATCGACACTCCCGATGCCACCCGATCCGCGGTACTCCAGGAATTGGCGTTCTCGCCCCCGATGTACACCGCCCCGCTGGTTGGGGCCACCATTCCGAGGATGGTCTTCAACGTCGTGGTCTTACCGGAGGCGTTGCCTCCCAGAAGGCAGACCATCTCCCCGTCGTATATCTCGACATCGACGTCCTTGAGGATGTGAGCGGCACCGTAATGGGTGTTTACACCTCGGAAGGAAAGAACCGGTTCCTTCTCGTTGTCGGTCATGCTGGTTGGTCCTCGGCCGGTCGCCCGAGATAGGCTTCGATCACGTTCTCGTCCGTGGAAACCTCCTCATATGAGCCGGACGCAATCTCCACGCCGTGGTCGAGTACCACCACCCGGTCGGATACTTTGCCAACGACCCGCATGTCGTGTTCGATCATCACCACGGTGATGCCCTTCTCGCTCCTTAGCTTGCCGATCA
This sequence comes from Acidimicrobiia bacterium, assembly GCA_009377735.1. Classification (GTDB taxonomy): domain Bacteria; phylum Actinomycetota; class Acidimicrobiia; order Spongiisociales; family ZC4RG35; genus WHTL01. The sequence continues at coordinate 2,938 of WHTL01000177.1, read as the reverse complement.
GTTCGGTCAGCTCCACGGTCTCTCGGGGGTTCATTCCCGCGGTGGGCTCGTCGAGAAGCATGAGGGTGGGTTCGGTGGCCATCGCCCTGGCGATCTCCAAGCGTCTCCGGTTGGCATAGGAGAGGGCGAAGGCAGGTTGGTCAAAACGGTATCCCACCAGTCGTGACCCAAAGAAGGAGAGGATCTCCTTGGCCTTCTCCTCGATCTCGGCTTCCTCCCGCTTGAAGGCGGGCGTCTGCATTACGGCACCCCATATACCCCTGCGGGTTCGACAGTGTTGACCGACCTTGACATTCTCGAGAACCGTGAGATTGGGGAAGAGCCGGACGTTCTGGAAGGTACGTGCGATCCCGGCAGTGGTGATCTGCGACGGAGTGTGCCCTGCGATGTCGACACCATCAAAAAGGATACGGCCCTCGTCTGGCGGGAAGAGCCCCGAGATGACGTTGAAGAAAGAGGTCTTGCCGGCGCCGTTTGGCCCGATGACGGAAACGATCTCGCCCTCGTCGATGGAGAAGTCGATGCCTTGGAGGGCGCGGATACCACCAAAGGACCTGGACAACCCGACTGTCTCAAGCATCACCATAGAGCACTAAGCTCCTTCCGTCTCGGCGACGGGGGTCTCGGCGTCGAGCCATGCGTCTTGGAGGAACTCTTCCTGATGCAACTCTCGGGCGCGTCTGGTTGATGGGATCAAGCCTTCCGGTCTCTGCAACATCATGTAGACGAGGAGGGCCCCGTAGATGAGCAGTTTGAACTCTCCGAATTCCTGGAGAAGACCGGGTAGGTTTGGCCCGCCGAGAATTCCGATGAGGACTAGTGCGCCGACGGCCACCCCGGCGATGGATCCCATTCCTCCGACGATGACGATGACGAGAAGGACTATCGAGACGATGATCTCGAACGACGTGGTAAAGACAGACCCCACTTTGGCGGAGAACAGCGCTCCAGCGAACGACGCCAGAATGGCGCCGGTGACGAATGCCAGTAGCTTGGCTTTGACGGTGTCGATTCCGATAGCCTCGGCCACGTCCTCGTCCTCTCGCATGGCTGCCCAGGCGCGACCGATCCGGGAGTCCTGAAGTCGCCAGGAAATGTAGGCAGCAACTGCCACCAATGTCATGGTGGCGTAAATGAAGAGGTCGGGTGTGGTGGCGTTGATCTGGGCGCCGCCCACCGGGATACCGGGGATGTTGCGAATCCCCTGTGCTCCCCCGAAATAGGGGGCCAGCCAATCGGAGAGCAGGAGGATGCGGACGATCTCCCCGAATCCGAGGGTGACGATGGCTAGGTAATCGCCTCTCATCCTGATGACCGGTGTCCCCACCATTACGCCGGCGATGGTCGCCATGATCAGCACGACTGGAAAGGCAAGCCACCAGCTCAGTTCGGGATTCCAAAAGGGGGAGAGGGGCGAGGTGAGTACCGCGGTCGTGTAGGCACCAACGGCGAAGAAGGCGACGTATCCCAGGTCGAGCAGACCGGCGGAACCGACAACGATGTTGAGTCCCAAGCCCATGAGTAGGAAGAGTCCGACGTTGGTGAGTAGGGCGTTGAGGACACCGCCCAGGAACTGCGGCAGGATGATGACCACCACAGCGATCACACCGGCGAGGATCAAGGAGTTCCTGGTGCGCTTCTTGGCGTCGTCGCTGGCGATGGTATCCCTGATGGAGGGGACACGACCCGGGAGGAATAGCGACAACCCAACGGAGAGGGCGAAGACCAACACGGCGGAGACGATCGTGAGCCCCCCTCCCTGTGCGTACAGGGCGTCTGGAAGAGCCGTGAACCAGTCGAAGAGGTCGTCGACCACCGTCTGGAAAACGGCGAGAACCACCACCGCTTGCACCCCCACCGATAGTGCTCTCGTAATCCGGGTCGGCAACCAGTGCGTGGCGGCACCGGCCACGGCAGCGACGATGGAGATCACGGTCAAGAGGACTACTCCCAGCCCTAGTCCCCGATCCATCGTCAGGGTGTCCACCAGCACCGGACTCAGATTGGGAAAGGTGCCGCGGAGGTCAGGGACCGCAGATACCAGCGCGGTGAACCCACCAACGATCAGCCCGGCAATAAGCCCTGCGGTAACGGCGGCGACAATGTCGGCACCGGATCGAGGCTCTGTCTCGACGCCCTCGACCTCCACTCTCCGGGCGATCAGGAACCCGATAAGGAACGGGATCGAGAAGAGCACCAGATAGCCGAGGTTGAGAAAGGGGCTGATGATGAGCCGTGCGGTGAAGGCCTCCAGCATGCCGATCGCCGCCACGAACGTAATGGCTCCGCCAGCCAATCCTCCAAGCCCGAGGGTCCGTTTGAACCTGGCGCTGGGTGCGGTTACGAGGTGTGGGGCGGTAATGGTGGTCATGCTCGGTCCTCGGATCCGAGCCGCTCTCCGAACAGGCCGCTAGGTCGGAAAACCAGCACCAGCACCAGGGCAGCAAAGGCGACCACGTCCTTGAGTTGGGACACACCGGGGATACCGAGACCGCCGAGGATGAGGAGTGGTCCCACCCCTTCGAAGATACCGAGCAGCACGCCTCCGCCCATCGCCCCCACCATGTTCCCTATACCTCCCAACACCGCGGCCGTGAAGGCCTTGATCCCTGGAATGAACCCACTGAAGAAATACACACCCCGGAAGAGGAGGGCCCACATCAAAGCGGCCACCCCAGCCATGGCGCCACCGACGGCGAACACCGTGACGATGGTGCGGTCCACGTTGATGCCCATTAGGGCGGCGATTTCCTTGTCCTCGGCAACGGCCCGCATGGCCTGGCCGGTCTTTGTCTGAGTGACGAAGTACCAAAGACCGATCATGGAGAGGATGGCTACCGCGATGACGAAGACGCTGGTGCCATCGATCGGCAAACCGAAGATGTTCATCTGACCGGCGAAGGGCTCCGGGGCCGCTGGATAGCTCCTGAGGCCAACT
>WHTL01000013.1 GCA_009377735.1 Acidimicrobiia bacterium | reverse complement strand
GAGCCAGCCCACACCACCGGCCGCCAGCCCCCACAGCCCGTCGAAACCTTCCATCGCTGACAAGGAGAACCTCATGACCAACATCTCGTATCCGGTGCCCTCACCGACACCCCGATTCACACCAGCCACCTAGGACGGTGTCGCGTCCCGGCTCCCGGCTTCGAGGACGCGAAGCAGCTCCATGGGGATGGGGAAGATCAGCGTCGAGTTCTGCTCGGCAGCCACCTCGGTCATGGTCTGGAGGATCCTGAGCGTGAGAGATGATGGGTGCTCCCCCATCACCCGGGCTGCCTCAACCAGCTTCTCGGCTGCCTCTTGCTCCCCCAGGGCGTGAATGACCTTGGCCCTCCTGTCGCGCTCCGACTCGGCCTGGCGGGCCATGGCCCGCCGCATCGAATCGGGAAGCTCGACATCCTTTACTTCGACCAGACTCACCTTCACCCCCCATGGATCGGTGAGCCCGTCAATGATCTGCTGGAGTTCACGGTTGATCTCTTCACGATTGACCAGGAGCTCATCGAGATCGGCCTGCCCGATGATGCTACGCAGCGTGGTCTGGGCTATTTGGGACGTTCCAAAACGGAAGTCCTCGATCTCGAGGATGGCCTTATTGGGGTCGACCACCCGAAAATAGGTGACGGCATTCACCCGCACTGTCACGTTATCCCGGGTGATGATGTCCTGAGGCGGGATGTCCATGGTCAAGGTCCTCAAGGTGACCCGCTGTAGCCGATCGACGATCGGGATGATCAACACCAGCCCGGGCCCTTTGGGAGGGCCGGTGACACGTCCCAGCCGGAAGAGGACTCCTCGTTCGTACTCGCTGAGGATGTTGATGGCTGCCGAGAGAAGGGAACCCACGATGATGACGGCAAGCAGCAGACCTACGAGAAACTCAAGACTCATGTTCTCCTCCAGTTGATTGGACGACGAGTTCCAGACCATCGACCGCGACGATCCTGGCTTCCTCCTCGAGCACTCCGTCTTCGGCTCGCACGGACCACCAGGTTCCATCGACAAATGCGGTTCCGTGAACCCCGTCGTTGCTTTCTACAGTGACCGATCGTCCCAGCATGGCATCGAGGCCAGTGGAGGGAGGAGCAAATCGCGACTTGAAGACGGCCCGACTCGCGTAAGCCGCACCAAACCCCAGCACCAAAGCGGTGGGCCAGAGCACCGGGGCGCTGACCGACAAGGTGTCCTCGAACAGAAACAGCCCGCTCAGAAGGAGCGCGATCACTCCACCGGCAGCCATCACCCCCACCCCCGGGACGAACACCTCACCAATAAACAATGCCACCGCCAGGATGAGCAGCACCACCCCGGCCGTAGTAACCGGGAGGACGCTGAGGGCGAAGAAGCCCAGGATCACCGCGATGGCACCGGCTATGCCAGCAAACCCTAGACCAGGGTTAGCGGCCTCGTAGATGATGGCGAGGGTGCCGATGGAGAGGAGCAGGATGGCGAGATTGGGGTCCGCGATCCGCCCCAGGATCCTGTGGAGAATCGACAGTTCGAACCGTTCCACGGTCGCACCTGCCGTGCTCAGGGTGGTGTCGACACCATCCACCTCAACGGTGAGGCCATCGATCGCGGCCAACAGGTCGTCGAGATCGGTCGCCATCAAGTCGACGACATCGGTCTCGGTAGCCTCCCGGGCGGTTATAGATGTCCCGTCTCGAACGGAGGCCTCGGCGAATTCGACGTCGCGATCCCTCCGCTCTGCCACAGACACCGCAAATGCCGCTGCGTCATTGATGACCTTGTCGGTGATCTCCCCACCCTGCAGGTCAACCGGGGTGGCGGCGCCTATTGAAGTGGCCGGGGCCATGGTCGCGACGTGGGCTGCCATGGTGATAAAGGTTCCAGCCGATGCCGCCCGGGATCCCTCGGGCGAAACATAGGCGACGACCGGCACGGGAGAGTTGAGGAAGGTCTGGACGATTTCCCTCATCGACACGTCGAGACCACCGGGAGTGTCGATCGACACCACCAGCACCGCGGAACGGGTCTCGGCTTCGTCGACGGCGTCGGCGAGATATTCTGCCACCACGGGCGTGATGGGACCGTCCACCTCTGCCAGGAGGACGGGACTATTCGTGGCCGACCGGGCCGAGCCGCCTGTCATCAGAATGAGGACGATCGTCACCGTCGACACGAATCCGCCGATGAGACGCCGGCTCACACACCCATTATGCCCATGTCAATGGTGGTATGGCTACGTGCCCCACCGGCTCCCTCCCGTGGGTACACCGTTGGCACACCCATGGAAGCGGGCTCGGTGGGCTTCTACTGCTGTCTCTTGGCTTGGTTCCAGCGAGACTCAAGTTCGGCGTGATCCAATCCGGCGAGGGGACCCGACTCCTCCATGAGCCGCACCCTGGCGGAGAAGCGGGATACGGCGCTCCGGAGGGCTAGGTCGGGGTCGATATCGAGATGACGGGCGAGATTGACCACCGTGAAGAGGACATCGCCGAGTTCGTCCAGCTGCTCTGAATGGCCTTTGGCGCTCTCCAACTCGGACAGCTCCTCGGTCAGCTTGTCGCGTACTCCACCCACCTCGGTCCAGTCGAAGCCGACCTCGGCCATCACCTGCTGGACCTGGTGGGCTGCTGCCAGCGCTGAGGAGTGGGTGGAAACCCGGTCCAGGAGGGATTCGGAAACACCACTCCCCTCTGACTCTTTTATCTCCTTCCAGTTCGCATGTACCTGTTCGGGGCTGTCGGCCACCACATCGCCGAACACATGGGGATGACGCCGCACCAGCTTCTGACGGAGACCCTCCGCAACATCATCGAGGTCGAACTCGCCACGCTCCGAAGCGACAACGGCCTGGAACAGAACCTGGAGGAGGACATCACCCAACTCATCACTGACCCCACCGATTCCCGACCAATCTTCGTCGTCTTTGACGGCGGCTACCGCATCTGCGAACTCGGCCGCCTCCTCGAAAAGATATGGCACCAGCGTCTCTCGGGTCTGCTCCCGATCCCACGGGCACTCCCGACGGAGGCGTGCCATTGTGTGGATCGCACCCAGGAGACCGCCGGGTTTGGCATCGATGTAGAGCGTGGTGGCTATTGATGCCAACTCGGGGTCGAGTGAGGCGACATCGGCGTGGTCGACCCTCTGTTCGGCGGTGCCGACGCCCACTAGCACCGTGACCGTGGTGCCTTCGGGCATGATCCGAGATAGCCGTCCCGACAGGTCTGCCACGAGTGCCGGATGGTCGAGTTGGGCGATGATCGTGGGTGTGCTTAGGACGAGTGGGTCGGGTAAATCGTGGGCATTGAGGATCGTGAGACCCCGCTCCAAAGGTCGTATCCCACCTCGGCCAGGACGGCATCGATGAACGAATGGCCTGCGACGATCTCAACCCGATCGCCCTCGTCGAGAAGACGCCGCACCACGAACTCACCAATGGTGGGACTTCCGGGAACCGCATAGACAACCTCCCCGTCAACCGATCGGAGTCGGTCGATGATTCGTTGATACACCTCATCGAAGGTCGAAGAGGACTCATAGAGCTCGTCACATGTCAGGACCTCTCGCTTGTCAGCGAGTTGGCGCGCTGCCGGATGCTCGATCGTTCGCAGAACCACCGTGGTGGCCGGGTCCTCGAGGATGACCCGAGCCGGATCGGGAATCCGATGGAGATCACCGGTTCCCAGCCCGACGACGTGTATCACTCGGGGGCTGGTGTGACTTGAGAAGCTGGAACCAATCCGCCTACCGCGGGATCCCATGCACCTAGGGACGTGAGATGGACGTTCACTTCGGCCTCGTTGAACGTGTTCTCCAGGAAGCTCTGGGATTGGGTAGCTGCCTCCTGTTCGGCAAGCTGCTGCTTCGCCTCTTGGAGGTTGGGCTCGTTGCGCTCATCGACCCGGATGATATGGAAGCCGAACTGTGTCTCCACCGGTGCGGTGAGCTCGCCTATCACGGCGGACAGGGTGGCCTCGGCGAACTCGGGGACATATGTGGACGGGTTGGTACAACCCAGGTCGCCTCCGTTGGCGCCACTTCCAGTGTCGGTGGAAATCTCCGTTGCCACCGCGGCGAAGTCCTCACCACCTTCGATTCTCGCGATGGCATCGTTGGCCTCCTCTTCGGTGGCGACGAGGATGTGGGAGGCGCACACCTCGGTCAGCGTGCCGTCGTCGATGGCGGTCTGGGCGTCAGCGTCGCTGACGGAGGAAGGATCGGCCAGCTTTGCCTCAACATCCTCCAGCATCAGGGTGACCACAATCGCCTCGTTAACAGCGGCCGCACTGGGGAAACCAGCACTGGTTGCGACTTCGTCGACACTCTGATCGGGGAAGTTCTCCTCGAGGAAACCGTCGATCCGATCCTGTCCCGGCTCATCGACCTGATGTGTTTCGGTGGCGGCCCCACGGATGAGGCGGAACTGCATTAGCTGCGAAAGGGCGTTTACGAACGTCGACTTGTCGATGGTGGCCGCACCATCCTCACCCAGGATCTCCAGCACGTCCTTGGTGGCGACGTCGGTGCCATTCATCGTGACAAGCACTTCGTCCTCGCCGGGCATCGCAAAGGGCTCGACCGTGGTTGGAGTCGTCCCCTCCCCACCTGTGGTCGGCGTTCCCGCCACCGTGGTGTTGGTGCCGCTATCGCCGGTGGTGACAGTCTCTTCCCCACCGCCTGTGGTGGCGGTAGCTTCAGTATCGGAGCCTGTCGTATCACTGCCTTCGGTCGTGGTGGTCGACCCGTCGCCATTGCAGGCGGCCAAAACCACCAACAGGGCAAGGGTCAACGACAAATAACGCACTCTCACAGAAATAGCCTTCCAAGAGGGGAGATTGGGATGCCATACCATGGTAGAGCCAGATTCCTAGAAGCGGAACGTCGGGGGTAGCCCCTGGTTCCTTACTTATCCTCGTCTGGTGGCCAGATCTGGGTGATGAACTCGATGAGACCATCGATCAGAGGGGTCGGTGCCGGTATGAACAAGACGCCCTCGGCCGCACGCAACACGGCCCGTCGCTCGATCCGCTCGAGACGCACCTCCTGGATGGGGGTAAGGTCGACCGGTGCCAGCCGCACCTCCCCCCGAAGTTTGATGACTTCCGTCAGACCGGCACCCTGCGCCGCCACTCGGAGACGGGCCACGTCACAGAGGGCAATCGCTTCGGACGGAAGCGGACCGAAGCGGTCCTCCCACTCCTTCTGAACGTCTTGAATCTCGGCATCGCTGGTAGTCGCAGCCAGCCTCTGATATCCCTCGAGTCGCAGGGACGCCTCAACTACGTACTCCACTGAGAGGTGGGCATCGATGGGGAGGTCGATCCTCACCTCTTTCGGGCCCTCCTCCGTCTCGGTACCCGAGAGTTCCGCTACGGCCTCAGCGACCAGCTCTGAATAGAGATCGAACCCCACCGCGGCGATATGACCCGATTGGACCTCGCCAAGGATCGAGCCGGCACCCCGTATCTCGAGATCCCTCAAGGCGAGATGGAAGCCCGAGCCGAGATCGGTGGCCTCACCGACAGCCTCCAGTCGCCGATGGGCCTCCTCGGTGAGACGCTCATCTCGGGGATGGAACAGATAGGCATATGCCCTCTGATCGCTCCGACCTACCCGGCCCCGCAACTGATAGAGCTGGGCGAGACCCAACAGGTCGGCCCGCTCCACGATAAGGGTGTTCACTTGGGGAAGGTCCAGACCCGACTCGATGATGGTGGTCGCCACCAACACGTCGTATTCATGGTTCCAGAAATCGAGCATCACCTGCTCCAGCTGACCCTCCGACATCTGTCCGTGGGCCACCGCATAACGGGCATCGGGAACAAGCTCACGGAGATGCTCCACCGCTCTGCCGATGGACCGAACCCTGTTGTGGACGTAGAAGACCTGGCCCTCCCTGAGGAGCTCCCTTCGGATTCCCGCGGAGGCCGCCTGTTCGTCGTAGGGTCCCACGTAGGTGAGGATGGGATGACGGTCCTCGGGGGCGGTGCGGATGTGGGAGACGTCGCGGATCCCCGTGAGGGCCATCTCCAAGGTCCTCGGAATGGGGGTGGCGGTCAGGGTGAGCACGTCGACACCCACTCTGAGCCTCTTCATGGCGTCCTTCGCCCCCACCCCGAAGCGCTGCTCCTCGTCGATTACGAGGAGACCGAGATCGTGGAAGCTGACGTCGTCGGAAAGGAGCCGGTGAGTTCCCACCACGACATCTACCTCGCCGCTGGCAATGTCGGCGACAACTCGTCTCTGCTGAGCAGCGGTGAGGAACCGTGACAATGCCTCCACTCGGACAGGGAACTGCTCGAGTCGCTCGCTGAAGGTCTGATGGTGCTGTTGGGCCAGCAGGGTGGTTGGAGCCAGGACGGCAACCTGCTTCCCAGCCTGGACGGCCTTGAACGCAGCTCGGATGGCTATCTCGGTCTTCCCGAACCCGACATCACCGAAAATGAGGCGGTCCATGGGTCTCGCCGACTCGAGGTCGGTGGTGACGTCCGAGATGGCGGTGAGCTGATCTGGGGTCTCCTCATATGGGAATCCGGCCTCGAGTTCCCGCTGCCAGGGTGAGTCGTCTGGGAACGCAAAACCCGTTGCCAGCGCACGTTGTCGGTGCAACTCGACCACCTGCTGGGCAACGGCAGCAACGGCCTTCCGAACGCGCTGCTTCTGATCGGACCAGTCCTTGCCACCCATGCGGGAGACCCGTGGGGTTTCTCCCCCGGTGTATCTGGTGACCGCCGCCAACTGGTCGGTGGGGACATAGAGACGGTCGCCGGCGGCGTACGCCACCACCAGGTACTCCCGCTCCACCCCGGCCATGGTGCGTGAGACCAATCCCTCGAAGCGGCCGATGCCGTGCTGATAGTGCACCACGTAGTCCCCCTCGGTGAGATCTCCGTAATCTCGTCGTCCGGCAATCGCCGATCTTGCTCTCCCCCGACGATGGCTCCGTCTTCTCCCGGCGATCTCCTGCTCTCCTAGTACCGCCACGGCCGGCCCGGGGGCGATGAACCCCCGATGGATGCCGGTAGAGATGATCCCGGACCGCTCTCCTGCCCCCAGCACGAGACCATGATCCGCGATGACCTTCCTCACCCGTTCGGCTGCGGTGTCACCGTCCATCGCCACCACCACCGTGTTTCCCATCTCGATAAGGCGGCCGAGAGCATCGGCCACGGAGTCGGGATCGCCGGCGACGGCGTCGAGACGCCGAATCTCCAACACCGAGTCGCCGGGAGACATCGGTGTCGCCGGCACTTCCAGTGCCCCATCCGTGCGGGAAGCCAGCTCCAAGAAGAGGTGGGGATGCTCCCCGGCGGCAGGAGCGCGGTCTCCCCAGGTGGGTGCCAACGCCTCGGCCAGATCGGCTTCTTCCTTCGTGAGCTCATCGCTTCTCGATGTGGCCCGTGCTGGGTCGACCAGCACCAAATGACCGGGGTTCACATCGAGAAGACATTTCTCGGGGGCCAGCCAGGGAAGCCACGATTCCATTCCGGAAAAGACATGACCGGTCGCTAACCGCTCCCAGGTCGACGCCGCCCAGGGCTCGGTAGCGATGAGGCCCTCGGCAGTCTCCCTCACATCGGATCCCGGTCTCACCTCCCGTGCCGGAAACACTTCGCAGGACTCAATCGCCTGGGCCGACCGCTGACTCGCGGCCTCGAAAAGACGCAGATCGTCCAGTTCGTCACCGAAGAAGTCTGCTCGAACAGGCTGGTCACCATCGGCGGGGAAGACATCGAGGATGCCTCCGCGCACCGCATACTCGCCCCTCGACTCCACCCGGTCCGTCCTGGTGTACCCCATCCCGGCAAGACCCACCGTGAGCTCTTCGAGGTCGTACTGGCCACCGGTCTCGAGGATGGTGGGGCGTGGCGAGGATGGGCTCAACCGCTGGATGGCAGCACGAACCGAAGCCACCACCACCCTGCCCGGCTCATCGTCCTCCAGAGCTACCCGGGACCTACAACGGGAGGCCATGGTGGCGACGTTCGGGGACACATGCTCAAACGGGAGGACCTCCCATGCGGGACAATGACTCACCTTTGGCAAGAACAGGGCGAGATCGTCGGCCAGCTCCTCGGCCTGACGCTCCCCCGGCACCACCACCAACAGGACGTCATCCTGACTACGGGCAAGTCCTGCGATGGCGAACGCCCTGCCACCAACAGCAACTGCCCAACGGCCGGGGATGGATGGCAGGTCGGCGGCGCGCCACCTATCGAGGAGGTACTCCAGGGGCGGGCTCATGTCTGGTTGGGTGTCTCTTCTTTGCGTGGCGGGGCATAGCTGCCTGTGGCGTGTCCCACGAGCCGTTCTGGGGCGCCGTCCACCCATAGGGCGATCTCACCGATCAGCCGATTGCGACCCGAATGCACCAATGTTGCCCTTCCCAGCAGGTCTCCGCCTTTGGCCGGTCGGAGGAATCGGATACTCATGTCGGCGGTGAGTGCCATGGCCTCGAGACCTATCACGGTGAAGGTTGCGAACCAGAGTGCTAGGTCACACAATGTGAACTGGGTAACACCGGAGATCAGACCTCCGGGCCGTAGCTCCTCGGGCTGGTGACGCCACCGTGCCAGTGCCACTCCCTCCCCTGTCTCCTCACAGCTAAAGCCACCCTCCGAAACTGCCGGGTATTGGATTGCCACGAAGCCGTTTACCTCATCCGGTGTCATCAAGAAGTCCCTCCCCATGCGCCCACTCGATGATGTTGCGAAGAGTTTCCGCGATCGGGGTGTACTCCAACCCGAGTTCCCTTGTCGCCCGGGACCCATCGTAGGTGTGGCCGTGGGCCATGACCCTGATCATCTCCGGGCAGAACCGTGGTTTCCGGCCACGAACGCGGTCGACGCCTGCCATCACCGCCGAACCGGCCGCAGCGAGCGGTATCGGCAGGAAACGGACATCGATGGTCTCCCCGGTCACTGACTCGACGATGCTGAGGGCGTCGTGGATCGATCCGTACCATCCGGCCAGAAGGTATCGCTCCCCCGGGCGCCCGTTCTCAGCGGCGAGCAGATGACCACGCGCCGTGTCGTCTATGTCGACCAATGTCAGAATCGTGTCCAACAGCACGCCGAGTTTGTGCGACAGGATATCGATGATGATCTTGCCCGTTCCTGTTGCCCGACCCGGACCCTGAACGGACGCCGGATTCACCATGACGACCTCGGTATCTCCCCGTGCTTCGAGGAGTGCCTGCTCCGACTCGGTCTTGGACCGCTCATAATTGCTCAGGTAGGACCCGCGGTGGGGCATGGTCTCCACCGCCACCGAGCCGCGCGGCTCGCCGATGGTCACTGCCGAGGAGGTGTGGATCATGCGCTGGGCGCCGACGGCTCTCACCGCTTCCAGGACATTGAGCGTGCCCTCGTGGTTGACCCGATACATGATGGCCGGATCCCGGGAGCACATCTCGTTGACACCCGCTACGTGGAAGACCCACTCGGCTCCGGAGAACCCACTGATCACCGAATCACGGTCGAGAACGTCACCGGTGACGGGTTCCGCCCCCATACCGGTCAGTAGCCGGGCGGAAGCCTCGCTCCGTGCTAGGGCACGGACACGATGCCCGTCCTCGACCAGATGACGGACCAAACTCGAACCGACCACGCCGGTCCCACCCGTGACACCCACCACCCTGCTCAAGAACTCTTCCTATCCGCCCGCATCGTCTCCAGAAAGCCGCTCACGTAACCCCAGAAGGAGGCCATCGTGACGATGACAGCAATCCACATGACCCACTCGTCAAGATATAACGGACCCCATGGCGAAGGGAGACGCAGAAAGGCCAGGAAAATGGCGAGAAATTGTACCGCTGCTTTGATCTTCCCCCAGGTGGATGGTCGGACGAAGCCGCCCTCGATGGCGACCACTCCTCGTAGCGCCATCACCGAGAACTCTCTCACGATGATGATGAACGCCGCCCAGATCGAGGCTCGATCGATTGCGATCAGAGCCAGCAGGGAACCCGTTACCAGGATCTTGTCGGCAGTGGTGTCGAGAAAAGCTCCCAGTGTGGATTCCACCTTCCATCGCCTCGCCAGATATCCATCGAAGAAGTCGGTGGCACCGGCGAAAGCGAACACACCGGCGGCAATCCCGAGATGGTGCTCAACGGAGGCAAGGGCGAATGCCATGATGAAGGGGACACTGGCCACACGGCTCAGTGCTAGATAGTCGGGTACAGAGATTGTGGGTTTCCTGGAGAGACAGACGTGGCGATGATAACGGTAGCCTCCCCACCCCACCGGGTCGCACCCTGCACTGCGATTCTCCCCCCTCGGAACTAGGGGGGGACAATTAGATCTCGCCGGCGCGCTGTCGGGCGTCTTCGGGGTCGGCGATCCACAGATGGGCAATGTCGGCGGCATTCGATACGACGATGTCCATCTCTTCCCGTTCCGACTTCCCGAATCTATTGAGGACATAGACGGCGGGGTCCATCCGACCCGGGGGACGTCCCACCCCGATCTTGAGACGGTGAAAGTCACGGTGACCCAAATGTTGGATCACTGATCTGAGACCGTTGTGGCCTCCGGCACCTCCCCCGAAGGCCACCTTGACCTTCCCAAAAGGGAGGTCAATGTCGTCGTGGATTACCAACAGGTCAGAGTCCTCGATGGAGTGGTAATCGAGGAGCGCCCTGACGGCGGCACCCGACTCGTTCATGTACGTCTGAGGCGCAGCCAACATGAGCCTCGTGTCGTCGACACGAACAGTTGCCACGTCGCATCTGACCCCGCTGGGGCCGTTGCCCAATTCGATCTTATGATCGAAGGCAAGCACTTCCACGACCTCGTAACCGACATTGTGGCGAGTCCCGACGTAGTCGAGCCCCGGGTTGCGGAGCCCTACCAGGACCCGGTCCCTGCTAGTGCTCAGGAGTCTTCCTCGGACCCTTCGGACGCATCGTCGTCGTCGCCAGCCTCGGCCTCTTCGCCCTCGGCAGCCTCGAGCTCTTCCTCCTCGCCCTCGGCAGCCTCCAGCTCCTCTTCCTCTTCCTCGCCAGCGACGGCCTCGACGGCGGCCTCCAGCTCCTCTTCGGAGATGGGCACGGTGACGGCGCAGACGACGAGATCGGGGTCATCGAGATAGGTGACACCCTCCACCACCGGCAGATCCTCAATTCGGAGGGCATCGCCGATTTCGAGAGCGCTCACGTCGACCTCGATGTAGTTGGGGATGCTGGTGGCGAGAGCCTCGATCAGTGCTGTCGACCGGGAGGGGCTGAAGACGCCGCCTTCGACGGTTCCGACGGCCTCGCCCACGAACTCGAGGTGTACCTCCGCCTCGAGGGTGTCGGTAAGAGACACCTCGACGAAATCCACGTGGCGGTACTCCCTACGAAACGGATGACGCTCCACCTCACGAGCCATGGTGGTGACGGTTTCATCGCCCAAATCGAGAGAGATGAGAGCGTTGCTACCGGCATCGGTGTTCAGGGCACGACTCAACTCGATTGCATCGACGGTGACCGCTACGGGTTCGCGTCCGTGGCCATACACGATGGCGGGCACGCCACCCTCACGGCGGATTCGCCGAGATTCCCTCGACCCGGTGCTACGACCCGTGCGAGCGGCAAGATTTACTTCGGACATGCACGGACTCCTTCGAAAAAAGTGCGGTGAGTCATTTTATCGTATCGGAGGGCCCAGATCCAAGCCGCCCGATCCCCAAATCCTGCAACCAGGAGCGGGTCCGGTCGGCAAGGAGACCAAAGGTTTCGGCGTCGGAGCGACCCTTGACCCGCATGGAGTGGCTGCCACCATCGAGCCAGGCAACTTTTCCCACCGGTTCGAGGTGCTCTTTCACCAGCTCAGCTCGGGCCAGGGCGTCGTTCGTCCCTTGATGGAACAGAGCCGGAGCCGTCATGTCTGGAAGGTGGTCGATACGGAGTTTGTCGGGCTTCCCCGGCGGATGCAGCGGATACCCTAAGGCAACCAATGCATCCGCGGGAACACCGTCGGCGGAGAGCATTGTGGAGAGCCGGCCGCCAAACGATCGACCAGCCATGATGAGTTGATCGAAACGGGGTCTCACGAACTCGACCACGGCTTGGTGTGCCGCCAGCGACTTCTTGGGACTGCCCGGCACCTTTCGACCCTGCACTACATGGGGGTAATCGAACGTGACGACACTGAGACCCCTCTCTTGCAACGCCCTGGCGATCCCCACCACACCGTCGTGACCACGGTGGGTTCCGGCACCGTGGGCCAAGAGCACACCGACACTCCCTTCGCCATAGCTGTCGAGGGGAAGGGAGAGGTCGTCAAATGGTACTTTCTCCATGCGCCGATGGTAGGTGAGCCGAGACGTATCAATTAGCGTGTTCGGTATGGAACTGATCGTCCACGAAGACAGCACCGCTCGTGACCTGGCCGTCGCCAAGATCATTGCCCAACTCATCGGCGAATCGGATGGGTTTACCTTCGGACTGGCTGGGGGCTCCACACCCAGGGGAATCTACGAGCGTCTTCGGGGCATGGCTGTTGGCTGGGAGAAGGTAGATGCCTTTCTCGGTGACGAACGGTGGGTTGCGCCCGATGACGATCGCTCCAATGGGCGGATGGCCGAGGAGGCGCTTTTCGCCCACGTCCCGGCGAGGCTGCACCGACCCCGCTACAGCGAGTACCTCACCCCCGACGACTCGGCGTCGTACTACGAAGCAGACCTCCGCTCCTTCATAAACGGTGGACCCGATCTCATGCTGCTCGGGATGGGTCCCGACCGTCACACCGCCTCTCTGTTCCCCGGATCCCCGGCGCTCGAAGAGGAAAAGCGGTGGTTTGTCGCCAATCCCATCGATTCCGAGGTCCGGTTGACGACGACCCTTCCCTTCCTGCGTGGGGCGAAGCGGCTCATGTTCGTCGCCAATGGCGACGACAAGGCCGAAGCGTTAGCCGATGTGTTCACGTCTGGATCGGATGCCCCCAGCGCCCAGGCGGCACGTGGTGATGCCATCGTCGAATGGCACGTCGACGACACGGCTGCGAGACTCGTCGAATCTTGACCTGCCCGCGGCGAACGCTGGCTCTCCTCGTTTCTCTCGCCATCGTCTCCTGCTCGGGCTCAGGACCCGAAGAGACTCCGACGTCGGCCGACACGAATACCACTTCCCCTGCGACCACAACGACGGTTTCTGCCACAACGACGACCGGGCTCGGGGAGTTGCCCGATGAGGGACCTGGGCCAGAGGGAGTTGAGATCACCCCACCCGACGATGGCACGGCAGCCACCGGCCCGGCAGTGGTGCTGGTACACGGTGGATCCTGGATCGGTGGTTCCCCCCGGCTCCTAGACGACTGGGCGGAGGCGCTGGCCTCCGAGGGTGCCGTGATATTCAACGCTTCGTATCGACTCGCCCGCTCCTCGGAGGGAGGCTATCCCGAATCCATCGACGACATCGTCTGCGCGGTGCGCTTCGCCCGTCAGCGTGCCCCCGAGTTCACCGAGTCCGACGAGTTGATCGTCATGGGTCACTCATCAGGTGGGCATCTCGCCGCGGTGGCTGCCCTCGCCGGGGACGAGTTCGGGGCCGACTGTCCCTATCCGAAAGCGCCACTTCCGGACCGGCTCGTGGGGCTGGCAGCGATCTATGACCTGGAGGTGGTCTCCATGCTGTCGGTGGTATTCATGGGCGCAACCCTCCAAGAGATGCCAGAGGCCTGGGCCTCGGCCAACCCAATCGACCTCGTCGACCATCGCAACGACCTGGAAACGGTGGTGATCGTCGCCGGCGAAGACAGATTGCTACCCGAGTCCATGGCCGAGAACTTCGCATCAGCGCTGACTCCCAACACCGATGTCAAGATCATCCCCGGAGCCGACCACCTCGACCTCCAAGACCCCGAAACAGTAGACCTCGACCTAGTCCTCGGGGATTGACCCGCTCACATTGTTCCCCCTCGACCCCACTCCCCACGCCTTGGTGGGGGAAGAATGCTGGTGCAGACTACAAGCCGGCAATCGGTGTCGTGGGGCGGCCGGGGGCGAAGGCTGGGTATCGATCCAGGGTCCAGAGCAGTCTTAGGATGCGGCCGCGGTGGGGACGGAATGGCTCCAGCAATTCCATCATCTCCTCGTCGGTGCCGCGGGGGCGACCGGTGAGGTGGTATGCCACCTGGTGTTTGTGGTGGAAGTCGCCGACAGGTACGGCATCGGGGTCTCCGTGGGAGGCGATTACGGTCTGAGCCGATGACCACTCCCCCACACCGGGCAACCGCTCCAGACAGGAACGTGCCTCATCTGACGTCCGATCTCTGAGAGCATCGATGCGCTCTCTGTCCTTTGCTACCCGACGGAGGGTATCGGCTCGGTTCTTCTCTATGCCGAAGCGGTGGAATTCGTAGTATGGCATCCGGGCGATGCGTTCCGGATCGGGTGGCAATAGGCCGTGGGGACCCGGACCCGGTTCAGAGATCGCCCGCCGCAGGGCAGCCCAGGATCGATGTGCCTCACGGGAGGTCACCCTCTGCTCCACCACCGCTCGCATCAGTGCCTCGGTCACCAGACGGGTACTCCCAAACCGCTTGCCCCGGTTCCGTCGCACCAGATCCCGCACCAGCGGATGATCCGTTTCGAGCTCCCAATTGTCATCCGCCCCAATCAGAGCGGGGAGCCCATCGAGGCTCCATCCGGCACCCTCACCCCATGCCGTTGCCTCCACGGCGGCCGTGGTGCGTCTCACCAGGATGGTGGCCGTTCCTTCGGGGGTGTGCATGGTCCGCCACCATCCCGATGCATCGAACCATCCTCCTAGGGGTCGCAGCGTCGACCGAAGATGAAGTTCACCTTGGGGTATAACGGAGCGGGTTAGTTCGGACGGCATCGGGAAACCTTCCGAGCCTAGGGCGGAGATGGTCGCCCGGCGATGTCCTCTACCCTGGGTTGAGGTTGTCGCGTGAACTCAGGGCGGAGATGGTCGCCGAGCGATGTCCTCCACCCTGGGTTGAGGTTGTTGTTGAAGTGGGTCATCGCCCCTTGGGGTGCCACACGGTCTTGATCTCGGTGAAGGCGCCGATCAGCTGGGGAGATCGGTCCTCTACCGAACCCCTGAGACCAACGATGCGCTTGACGTCGAGGGCTCCTCCCTGCTGGAGGCGCTCTCGGAGGGTGGCGTCGGCGCCGATGACATCGATCCCGTCGACATCACCGTGATCGGCCAGCCACGGCACCAACTCCTCGACCGATCCGGTCAAGACGTTGACAACTCCGCCGGGTACATCGGAGGTTGCGAGCACCTCAGTGAAACTGATGGCAGGCATCGGACGCGGTTCGGAGGCGAGCACCACAACGGTATTGCCCGACACGATGATTGGCGCCACCCGGGCCACCAGACCCAGAAGTGCCGCCTCGGTCGGAGCAATTGCCCCGATGACACCGGTCGGTTCCGGTGCCGAGATGTTGAAGTAGGGCCCTGCCACCGGATTGAGATTGCCATGCACCTGGGCGAACTTGTCCGCCCATCCGGCGTACCAGACCAGATTGTCGATGGCGGAGGCCACCTCGTTGTCGGCCTGGCGTTTGGTGGCACCAGCCGCAACTATTTGTTCCACGAAGGTCTCGGATCGGTCCTCGAGCATCTCGGCAATCCGGTACATGATCTGCCCACGGTTGTATCCCGTCCGTCCCGCCCAACCCGGCTGTGCCTTGCGGGCAGCTTCCACCGCCATCCGCAGGTCCTTGCGGGACGCCGATGACACCCTCGCCAGCACTTCGCCCTTTCCGGAGAGGGCGGGATAGGACCGACCGGACTCGGATCTGGGGAAGTTGCCCCCGATGTAGAGCTTGTAGGTCTTGCGGACATCGATACGGTTCATATTCCGGTGTCCATGTAGGCGAGGAGTCCCTGCCGGCCACCCTCTCGGCCGAAGCCCGACTCCTTGTACCCTCCGAAGGGAGACGAGGGATCGAACTGGTTGAAGGTATTGGCCCAGACGACCCCGGCGTCGAGCCGGTCGGCCATCCACAGGATGCGGGAGCCCTTCTGGGTCCACACTCCTGCGGATAGCCCGTAGGGGGTGTTGTTGGCCCTCTTCACGGCCTCGTCGGGATCACGGAATGTCAAGACCGAGAGGACGGGACCGAAGATCTCCTCCTGGGCGATACGGTGGCTCTGACTGACATCGGTGAACAGGGTCGGCACGAACCAGAAGCCGCGCTCGGGCAGCTCACATTCCGGCTGGTAGATCTCGGCGCCGTCGGCGACCCCTGACTCGACCAGTTCGGTGATCTTGTCACGCTGCATCTTGGAGTTGATGGCGCCGACATCGGTATTCTTGTCGAGGGGATACCCGACCCGCAGGGTGGAGAGACGCCGCTTCAGTTTGTCGACGAAACGGTCATGGATTGTTTCCTGCACCAGGAGGCGACTCCCGGCACAGCACACATGACCCTGATTGAAGAAGATCCCGTTCACGACTCCTTCCACCGCATCGTCGAGCGCCGCATCGTCGAAAACCACGTGGGCACCCTTGCCACCGAGCTCCAGGGTGAGCTTCTTTTCGGTACCGGCCAGTTGCGACTGGATCTTCTTACCGACCGCGGTCGACCCCGTGAACGCCACCTTGTCGACGTCGGGGTGGGTTACTAGGTCGGAGCCTGTTTCCCCGGCCCCGGTGACGAGGTTGAACACACCGGGGGGAAGACCCGCCTCCTCACAAATCTGGGCAAACAGGAGGGCCGTGAGCGAGGTAGTCTCGGCTGGTTTGAGAACGACGGTGTTTCCGGTGGCAAGGGCGGGTGCCACCTTCCACGCCAGCATCAGGAAGGGGAAGTTCCATGGGATCACCTGCGCCGCCACCCCCAGCGGCTTGGGTTCGAGACCAGGGAACGCATACTCCAGCTTGTCGGCCCAGCCGGCGTGGTAGAAGAGATGGGCGGCCGCCTGAGGGATGTCGAAGTCACGGGACTCCCTTATGGGCTTGCCACCGTCCATGGTCTCCAGGATCGATATCTCACGGGCCCTCTCTTGGATCATGCGGGCAATACGGAAGAGATACTTGGCCCGTTCCGCACCGGACATTGGCCCCCAAACCTCCTCGAAGGCCGTCCGGGCTGCCTTCACGGCACGACCAACGTCGGCACTGTTGGCGGATGCGACCTCGGAGAGTTGCTCTTCGGTGCTGGGGTCGATGGTCGGGAACCACTCCCCCGATGCCGGTTTCTGCCAACCCCCGTTGATATACAGCCCGTATCGGTCGGCGACGGTCACCGGATCCGTCGACTCGGTTGAAGGTGCATAGGTCCAGTCCCCAGGCAGATCGATGGTTGCGGTTGGTCGTTTAACCGGTGTGTCCGAGGTGGTCTCGCTCATCAGGCCTCACTGAAGTAGTTGGGATCCTGATATCGGCCGGTGTCGATCCAGCGAATCTGCATCAGGACATCGTTGAGGAGGGACGAGGCTCCGAAGCGGAACCAGTCGGGGCTCATCCACGCAGTGCCGAGTGTCTCGTTGAGGATGACGAGGTAGCGGATGGCATCCTTGGCGTTGCGGATTCCCCCCGCAGGTTTCATACCGACCTGAACGCCGGTGGCGTCGGCAAAGTCGGCGATGGCCTTGAGCATCACGAGGGTCACTTCACGAGTGGCGGCAGGGGCGATCTTCCCGGTGGAGGTCTTGATGAAGTCCCCACCCGCAGCCATGGCGAGCATGGACGCCCGACGCACGTCATCGTAGGAGGCGAGTTCGCCCGTCTCCAGGATCACCTTGAGGTGGAGGTCGCCGCAGGCATCCTTGATTCTCCTGATCTCGTCGAACACGGCCAGGTAATCACCACGGAGGAAGGCGCCGCGATCGATGACCATGTCGACTTCGTCGGCGCCCAATGCCACGACATGGTCCACCTCGGCAACCTTCTCGGAGGTGCTCATTTGCCCCGAAGGGAAGTAGGTGGAAACGGATGCGACCTTGACTCCGGTCCCAGTCACCTCCTCGACGGCGGTCGGGACCAGGTTGGGGTAGACGCACACGGCTGCGGTGGAAGGGATCGTGGGATCGACCGGCACCGGCCGGATCGCCTTGGCGGCAAGCTGTCTCACCTTTCCAGGGGTGTCGCTCCCCTCCAAGGTGGTCAGATCCATCATCTGGACCGCACTGATCAGGGCCGACCGCTTCGAATCTTTCTTAATGGACCGGGTAGCCAGCTCCGCGACCCGGCGGTGGATCATCACTTCGTCCACCGTCCCAACGCCCCCCAGGAAGGAACGGAGGCCGGCATTGGTGATGCGATCGGGTAGAACCGAGTCTCGTGAAGGCGCAAGCGTCACGGGGAGGATGGTAGTGGTGTGCCCTAGTGGTACGCCGACGTCAGCTGGCGACCCTGGAGCCGACAATCTCGTTGATAGCGGCGATGGCGGCACCCCGGTTGTCGACGTTGATACGGCGGTAGATCGCAGCGAGATGCGTTTTTAGGGTTCCCTCGCCCACCCCGAGACGGGACGAGACCTCGGTGTTGGTTCCACCGGCCGCCAAAGCGAGCGCTACGTCGACCTGTCGTGCCGTTAGCCCGGCTTCGGTTAGAGCGTCGGCGGCGTTTGATCGGTCCCCGAGGATCACCAGATGCTCGTGTGTCCCCGACACGACACGGACACTGCGGCCCTCGACCATTCCGTTCATAAAGCGCGCCTCACCCTCCTTCCTCTTGATGAGGTCGCCGAGCCAGCTTGGGATGGCCTCGGCAGGTCCCGACGACTCCACGACCGAGCCATCGGCGGCGATGATCATGACCGACTGGTGGCCCTCGCTGAGTGCCGAGACAGCAAGGTCGTACCGTGCCTTGGTGTCGCTGTGATGGAGGACCGCATTGATGGCGGGGCGCATCGCCTCCATCAGTTCGACCTCTCGATCGGTGAATCTCTTCGAGATCCGGGACAAGCTGACGAAGCTCGCTCCGTGACTGGTGTCGGCACAGCGCATCGCCAGTTGGTGGCGTATTCCGAGCTCCCCGTACATTGCCTGATAAAGGTCTGACTCCACGAACGCCTGTCCGTCGGGAAGGTCCTCCCACCGCACCGGGCCGGACTCCCCACCGAAGAAGTACTTGAAGAGAGGCAGCTCACCGAGTTGGGCTACTAGGTCATTACCCATGTAGCCCTCCACCTCCTCGGGGTCGCTGGGTGTCACCCGAGTTCCGATCGTGGCGTATTCCAGGGTCTCGGCGTCAACGAAGTTGAAGCTGGTGCGATCGGCCGGGATCACCGAGGTGAGGGTCTCGACGACGGCGTCGCCCGCTTCCATGGTGTTGGGGTGGGTGGGTTCGACGATGTTCCATTCGACATCGGTCCACTCAATTTCGGCGAGGGCGGAAGCCCAGTCGATCATGAGGGCATCAGCGGAACGGCATGGCCGGCGGGTAGCCGAGCCTGGTCAATCGGGACCCCTTCATGCGTTCACGCCCCAGAATCTGATCTTCCTCTCTCACCGCTCAATACCCATTGAGGGCAGAATAACGGATCAGTCCAAAGACGGCCCTCGCCAGTACCAGCGCTAGCGTACACCCGATGTCCACCCGTCACATCCTGGTAGCCGTCGCCTGGCCCTACGCCTCGGGATCCCGTCATCTTGGACATCTCGCCGGCGCCTATCTCCCCGCCGACATCTTTGCTCGTTACCACCGTATCCGGGGGAACGCCGTCCTCATGGTCTCGGGATCCGACGTCCATGGGACCCCGATCACGGTGAGGGCTGATGCCGAGGGTGTGGCACCGCAGGTCATCGTCGATCGCTACCACGCCGAGATCGTCGCCGCCTGGGAGGCCGTCGGCATCAGCTGGGATCTGTACACCACCACCGGGACCGAGAACCACCACCGTGTCACCCAGGAGATGTTCCTCGCCCTGCTCGAGAAGGGACTCCTGGAGAAGCGGACCACCGATCAGCTCTACGACCCCGAGGCAAAGCGGTTTCTCCCTGACCGGTATGTGGAGGGCACCTGTCCCCACTGCGGGTATGAGAACGCCCGTGGAGATCAATGTGACAATTGTGGGCGCACCCTCGACCCCACCGACCTGATCTCTCCCCGCAGCACGATCTCGGGGGCGACACCCGAGTACCGCTCCACCGAGCATTACTTCCTCCTCCTCTCCAAGCAGGCCGCCGCACTCAAGGAGTGGCTCGAGTCGAAGACCACCTGGCGGCGCCACGTCCGAAACTGGGCACTGGGCATGATCGAGGAGGGGCTCCCCGATCGCGCCATCACCAGGGACATCGAATGGGGAGTCGAGGTGCCGGTCGACGATCTGGGCCCGGGCAAGCGGATCTATGTCTGGTTCGATGCAGTAATCGGCTATCTATCAGCAGCCAAGGAGTGGGCGTCGAGCACCAACGACCCAGACGCCTGGGAGGAGTGGTGGACCGACCCCGAGGCCGAGTCCTACTACTTCGTTGGAAAGGACAACATCCCCTTCCACACCGTCATCTGGCCGGCGATGCTCCTCGGCCACGGGGACCTCAACCTGCCCACGAACGTTCCCGCCAACCAATACGTGACGTTTGGTTCGGAGAAGGCGTCGGCGAGCCGTGGAGTCGGTCGGAGCATCGGGTGGTATGCCGAGCGGTTGGAACCAGACGCCATCCGTTATGCCCTGGGCTCGGTACTCCCCGAGCAAAACGACACCGACCTCTCCGACTCCGAGCTCATCCGACGGGTCAACGAGGAGCTGGTGGCTACCTGGGGCAATCTGGTGAACCGGGTCCTCAATTTGACCCATCGCAACTTCGACGGGAAGACACCGCCAACCCCGAGATCCACTCCAGACGACGAAGCACTGCTCTCTGCCGTGGACGGGGCCTTCGACGATGTAGCCAGCTTCATCGAGAGCGTCGAACTGAGGGCGGGTCTGCGACGGATCATGGAGACGGCTGCCGCGGTCAACGTGTACCTCAACGCCGAGGAGCCCTGGAAAATGGTCAAGGACGACCCCGAGAGAGCGGGGAGCATCCTGAGCACCGCCTTGTCGGCCATCGCCGGGATATCGGTCTTGCTGGAGCCCTACCTGCCGTTCACCTCACCACTGGTGCGGGAGATGCTAGCCGTTTCGGAAGATGGCCTCGTCTGGGCGCGGCCCGGGCTAACCGCATCCACCCCACTCGGGGAAATCCACCCTCTCTTCGAGAAGCTCATGGGCGACGAACTGGACTGAACGCCCTCAGCAGAATCCCCTTCTCATAGCGCTCCTGACGTGGCATGCTGGAACGATGAGCAAGATGTTCCGCTTCATCGCCGGGCTCGTCATCCTCGCGGTTGGTGTTGCCGGTCTTGCCCTCCCCCTTCTTCCCGGGTGGGCACTCATCTTCGCGGGCATCGCAGTGTGGGCACCGGTGTTCCCATGGGCGCGCCGCCTCGAGGTCCGGGGCCGCACCTTCCTCGCCCGTCACATCCCCGGCGCGCTAGGCGAGATGATCGCAGTAGAAGAAGCACCGGACCCGGAAGACCGAGTTCTCGAGAGCGCCTAGCCCTGATATTCTCCCCCCTCGACGAAGGAGGGGGACAATAGGTAATTGAGGGTGATTGGGGGAGTTATCAACTTGGGGGGTATACCCCGCTGCCCTGGGCCTTCTCGGTCTGCCAGAAGATGTCGGCGATCTCATCGATGAGGTCGATCAACTTCTGACCGTCGGCGGGATCCATTGACTTCTTGGCAACACCTGCCTGGTGGATGCCCCGCCAGAAGAGATCGTCGAGGTTGGGGAAGTCAGAGCGATGGCTCTCGTCGAAGAAGTCGGCCCAAAGCACCATGAGATGGTGCTTTACCAGCTCGGCCCGCTCCTCCTTGATGGAGATGGCACGAGCGCGGAACACCTCATCATCGGAGTCCTGGTACTTCTCGGCCGATTTGAGGACCGACATGGCCTCGATCTTTGCCTGGGCGGGGTCGTAGACACCGCAGAACAGGTCGCAATGGGCATGGACGACAGTTGGACGGAACATATCTTCTCCTGGTGGTCCTTTCCCTCAACTTACACTCTCTCGCGTGCTTCCCATAAGAAGGTTCGTGGTAGCCGAGGATTCGATGTCCCCCACCCTCGGGGAAGGAGACACTCTCATCGGCTGGTTGACGGCGGTTCCCAAGACGGGTCGCATCGTCTGTTTCTCCCATCCGAGCCGAAAGGACTTCTGGATGGTGAAGAGGGTGGTCGCTGTCGGCGGTGATGTGGTGGAGATCGTTTCCGGTGCCCTCATGGTGAACGACACGACGAGCACACACCTCGTCGCGGATCTCCGTCCGGTGGAGCCGGATGGACGATGGGTGGTGGGCAACCAAGAGATGTTCGTCCTCTCGGACGCCCATCACCTAACTCGTTCCGATTCCAGGACGTTGGGACCCGTGACCACCCGTGACAGCTATGTTGTCGTCTGGCCACGCCCATGACTGACCCCACCGTCACCCTGGAACCGTCCGGCTTCGCCGAGGCCGTAGAATTGCTCACCCGCGACGACGCAGATCTCGCCTCGGTGGTGGCCAACCACGGGATACCCGAAATGTGGGGTCGACCCCCGGGATTCCCATCTCTGGTGCTCTTCATCCTCGAACAGCAAGTCTCACTGGCGTCTGGGAAGGCAGTCTTCGAGCGGTTACGGCGCGGTCTGGGGGAGATGACACCCGAAGCGGTCCTCGCCGGCGGACCCGCGAAGATTCGTGATGCGGGGGTGACACGGCAGAAGACGACATACCTGCTCGAATTGTCCGAGGCGTTGCTCGCGGGACGATTCGATCTTGCTGCGCTCACCCATGTCGACGACTCCACCGCCCGATCTCGGCTGCTCGAACTCAACGGAGTCGGTCCCTGGACCGCCGACGTCTATCTCCTCTCATGTCTGCGACGACCCGACATGTGGCCGGTGGGCGACCGCGCCCTCCAGGTAGGTGTGGGTGAGCTTCTCGGACTCGCCAACCCGCCTGACTCCGTGCAGTTGGAAGCGATCGGAGAGAGATGGCGCCCGCTTCGCGCGGTGGCGGCACGGCTCATCTGGCACAACTACCTACGAGAACGCGGTCGTGAGGAACCGGAGGTAGCGGGACTCTGAACGGTGGTCGGCCCGCCCCCGCCAGCTTCCCAACGAAAACACAGCCCACAGCCTGTGGCACTTGGGTACGCTCGGTGTATGAAAGAGTTCGTCGTCAACATCGAGGGCCGATCCGGCCGATTGGCCGCACTCACCCAACTCCTCGGTGCCGCCGGTGTGAACATCGAGGCCCTAACCGGGTACTCCCACGATGGCAAGGGAACCCTGCGGATCATCGTCGATGACGCCATCGCCACCAAGCGGGTCCTACGGGAGGCAGCACTTGGCTTCACCGAGCACGCTGTGCTCACCACGAACATGGCGCATCGCCCCGGCGAGTTGGGTCGGGTCACCGGTGCCCTGGCCGATGCGGACATCGGCGTCGATGCCATCTACGTGCTCCGGACCCACGCCGACGGCATCGAGCTCGCCCTGTCCGTGGAGGACCCCGAGGCCGCCTACGATGTCCTCCCCGTCCGGGGCTCCGTCTAGAAACAAGCCCCACCAAGCTGAGCTGGTTTGTCGCACCAGACCACGTCGCGGAGGTGCCCCCCTCCTTCGAGGGGGGAGAATATCGAAAACAGGACTTCTTTGGCCCCGGGTGAGACCGTTTTTGCTAGGACATGAGCCGCTTCGACCGGCTTGCTTCGACCAGTATCAGGGCCGGAGGCACTCAACCAACTCCGATCAGCGATACCCCATCCAAACCTCGCCACGAGCCAACGGAATACCTAAAGACACGAGAACACCGGACCCGACACCCACCCCAAAACGCAAGACAGAAGCAGGACGCGAAGGTGAGGTCGGACGGCCCGACCACGCGAGAGGTTAGGTAGAGGCAGCCGTGGGGGTCTGGGGGCAGAGCCCCCAGTTGAAATAGTCTTGAATAGCCCCGATCTGACCTACTATGGCTCGGATGCACAGAACCCTTATTTCCTTTACCGCGCTCGCGCTGTTGGTCGCAGCATGCAGTTCGGGAGCCTCAACAACCACAACAACAGCCGCTCCAACCACGTCGTCGACCACAACGTCGAGCACGACGTCGTCGACCACAACGTCGACAACCTCGACCACCACCACATCTCCACCCGTAACCGTGGCCTCGGTCACGGAGTCACCACTCAATGGCATGCCCCTACCCAAAGGTGCCGAGCCAGATCAGCGGGTTTTGGCGATCAAGATCGATAACTTTCCAAACGCCAGACCACAGTCGGGAATCGAGCAGGCCGACATGATGATGGAAATCTGGGTGGAGGGTGTGACCCGGTTCATCTCCTTTTGGCACACCAGCGACACCGACTATGTCGGGCCGATCCG
>WHTL01000398.1 GCA_009377735.1 Acidimicrobiia bacterium | reverse complement strand
ATACTGCGATCTTTCACTCCTGTTTCTCGCTCCTATTGCTGGACCAGAATGCCACCCTACCCTCGAGAAGGCGACTGCCGCCGAAACGTGGTTTGACGTTACTAGCGCCTCCGCCCTTGTCAACCCGATAGTCGGAACCAGACTGCAAAGTCGATAATTCTAACCTAGGAAGTTAGTTGGCCACGTGGTGTCTCGTGAAGGTGCGAGTAGGAGGCAGATCCTTCCTTCTGAGGGTCAACGAGTGACTCTCAGCGAGTACCCCTCCCGGCTTGAGCCGTCCGCGTCCGGCCACTTGTGCTCGACCTCGGTGGCGAGGGTGCGGGCGTTGGCGATGCCCTAGTCGGGGTCGGGATACGCGAACGCCGCCGCCAACCAGGCGTCGATGCGAGCCGGTCCTTCTTGGGGAGGAGGTCTTTGACGTTTCTCCGCTTGTGAAGGTACAGCGTTCGATGAGCGCCAGGTCCCCAAACACGTCCCGCGGACCGCCTTGGCCAGGGCCTTGGCGCCGTCGATCGCCGCCAACAGGCCACCCGAGGCGTCCAGGCCCCGCTCCTGAAGGTCGGCCAGGAGCGCTATGATGACGGTGGCGTTTTCGGTGTCGCCCTGCCGCAACCCCACGGGAATCTTGATCCAGTCCGAAGTGATGATCATCGCCGATACACAGCAGGAACCGCGAACTCGACACTGTCCACCATCAGCACCGTCGCCTCCAACCCGACAGATAACGATGGAGGAGCTGGTCGAGGGCCTTGCGGGTCCCCGTAACGAACCGCCGCGACACCGAGCTCTTCGACATCGACGACGACACCTTCTCCACCTCAGAGCCGACCGGCTCGTTGGCGGAGCGGTAGCGGCGGGTCGCCAACCCGGCCAGCATCCGCTCCATCGTCACCTGGCCCAACAAGTCCGAGCCATTGGCGGCGGTGAACGTCTCCACTCCACCTCACCGGTCGGTGCGGTGAGTCCTCGGACGGCGGACCGGCACCCGCCGACCACCCAGCACCACCGACGTGGGGTAGTGCCACCCCGGGGCGCCTCCCGGTCGGGGCCCTTGGCATGGATCGGACCGCACAGTCCGGTGCGCTCCATCTCCATCTACTCAGAAAGCACCTCCATTCCCGTCGTCACACACAAAGCCAACAGGCCCTCCCGGGCCGACTCGGCGAAATCGGCCAGCGCCACCACATCATCCGGCAACCCAGCGGTCACCGACCCGTCCAAATCGCCGGACTCGGCCACAGTCACACGATCATTCACTACGTTCTTTACCCATGGCGGTCCCTCTCCTTTCGGGATCGTCTTACACCGCCCGATCCTGCCACACAGCAGGGAACACGCGGGGGACCGCCACCCTCACTCCAACAGCTCCTGGGGCCACCTCCGATGTCGTCGATGCAGATGAGGTCGGCCCGCAGCAGCTTTTTGATGGCCCGTACGGTGTTGTCGTCGGCGCGGTGCCGCCGGGGCAGGGCTCCGAGGGGTTTCGAAACCAGGAGCCGTGGACTCCTTCTTTTATGGCGGCGTATCCGAGCACCTCGAGGAGGATGCTTCTATGGCTGTCAAGCTGTCGACTGCTACGGGTTGGCTGGTTTCGAGGAGTCGGTAGAGCCGTTGTGGGCGATCAGTAGGCGTCGCGATTTGTGATCACTGAAAGTCGCGTTGGGGGTGGGTTCTTCCTGATGTGAATACCGGTGTGTGGGGGTGGGCTCCTCCAGAGTTCGGAGCGACCAAGCATCCGAATCTGGAGGAGCACCCCGACATGATGACCCAGGGAGAGTTCATGGACGTGACGAGACTGCAGGCTGAGGGCCTGACGATCAAGGAGATCGCCGCCAAGTTGGGGTATCACCCGGCGACGGTGTCGAAGTGGCTGACGACGGGCGCGCCGCCGGCGGCCCGAGTGAAGACCGACGAGTCGAGGGTGATGGACGCCTATTGGCGGGGCCGCGTGGATACGATCTTGCAGAAGAAGCCGAGGTTGTTGTCGACGTCGATTTTCGACCGGCTAGTAGCGGAGGGGTTCGAGGGGTCGTATCCAACGGTGGTCCGCTATGTCCGCCATGTACGGGGCCCTCGCTTCAAGGGAGCTGCGGCCTCGTCGATCCCGATCGAGACCGGCCCGGCCGAGGAGACGCAAATGGACTGGTCGGACTGCACAGAGTGGGCCATCCGCTGGGGGTGGGATCACGAGTTGTTCTGCCTGGGATGTGTCCTGTGTTGGTCGCGGTGGCGCACCGTCTGGTTCGCCTCCTCGCTCGACCGGCAGCACACCTTCGAGGGGATGGTCCGGTTCTTCGAAGCGGCGGGTGGAGTCCCTCGTGGGGTGCGGATCGACCGGATGGGAGCGTTGGGCAAGTCTCAGGGGAGACGGTTCAGCTTGCATCCTCCGACGGTCGAGTTCGCCACCCACCATCAGATCGAAGTGATCCCATGTCTGTCCGGTGACGCCGCCCGGAAGGGGAAGGTGGAGCGGCCGTTCCGTCACTACAAGGAGACCTTCCTCGAGGAGATCGAGTTGGATGGTCCACCCGCCGACCTCGACGAGCTCAACCACCGGGCCGGTGTCTGGCTGGAACGTCGGGTCTATCGGGTTGCTCACCGCACCACCAGGGTGCCGCCCGCCGAGCGGTTCGAAGTGGAGCAGCGGATGTTGAGACCGCTGCCAGCCTCCCGGTTCGACACTGCATACGTCGACGTCCGCAAGGTGCACCGCAACGTGCCGCTGATCGAATACGGCGCGGTTCGTTATTCGGTGCCACCGGACCTGTTGGGCCAAGCCGTGGAGGTGCGCCGCCAGGTCGACTCGACGATGTTTGTGGTGAGATGGGCAGGCACGGTCGTCGCCACCCACCAGGTCGCTGCGAAGGGCACCGTCGAGGTGTGGGATCCGGAGCATCGTCGAGCCGCGGAGCGAGCAGCGCTGGTGCGCCGCCGCCGGCCACCGGGCCTGTCCGGGTGTCTGTGTAAGTGGTGTGGTTCCGGTTCATGTGTTTAGGCGACGGGGAGTCGCCCTGGAAAGTAGATGGCGAGCTGGTTGAGGCAGGCCTTCCACCCTTTGGTTCCGGTGCCGATGTCACCTCCTCT
>WHTL01000366.1 GCA_009377735.1 Acidimicrobiia bacterium | reverse complement strand
GAGTGGGGGAGCGTTGAGGTCATCGATCAGCACTCAAGACTAGGACGGTGTTGAACAATCCATGTCACACATCTCTCCGACCAGTCATCACCGCTGGCTGCGTCCTCGGCCTTGAAGCACCGCAGTGGGTGCGGCCGACACACGTTTCCATAACGACAGGCTCATGGGAACGTATGTCGCGTCCTGCGTCCTTGCCAGCGGCGCGCCTGGCCGGAGATCTGCGCAACGGCATTGTTCAACACCGTCATAGGACGACGGGGATAGGAGTTGAGCACCATCA
This sequence comes from Acidimicrobiia bacterium, assembly GCA_009377735.1. Classification (GTDB taxonomy): domain Bacteria; phylum Actinomycetota; class Acidimicrobiia; order Spongiisociales; family ZC4RG35; genus WHTL01. The sequence continues at coordinate 3,391 of WHTL01000366.1, read as the reverse complement.
CCGACCGAGATACGCCTTCTTCAGGTCCTCATCTTCGGAGAGGGCGGCTGCGGTATCGGCGAGGACGATCCGTCCGGTGGCGAGCACATACCCGTGGTCGGCTATGGAAAGAGCCATGTTGGCGTTTTGTTCCACCACCAGAACCGAAACACCCGTTGCGTGGACTCGTTGGATGATCTCGAAGCTCTGCTCGACGAGTATCGGTGACAGCCCCATGGATGGCTCATCCATCAACAAAAGCTTCGGCTTCGTCATCAGGGCGCGACCCATCGCCACCATCTGCTGCTCACCGCCGGACAATGTTCCCGCGAGCTGTCGGTTCCTCTCGGCGAGGACGGGAAACAGCTCATAGACATAGTCGAGGTCAGCAGAGGGGTCGTCGTCACGCAGATACGCTCCGATCTCCAGGTTCTCCAGCACGGTCATCGGGGCGAAGAGCCGACGGTTCTCAGGCACGATCGCCATGCCTTGGGATATGCGGTAGCTGGTCGACCGGTCGGTCACGTCGACCCCATCGAACTCGACAACGCCACTACGGGGCTCGACGATCCCCAGGATCGTCTTCAGCGTTGTCGACTTCCCTGACGCGTTGCCCCCGAGTAGACACACCAGTTCACCGGGCTGTACCTCCATCGAAATGTCCGAGAGGATGTGGATTTGCCCGTAGTAGGTATTGACGTCACGGAGGGCGAGGAGGGGTGCGCCGTCATTCATATTTGGTCTTTGCTGCCCCGTGTCCCAGGTAAGCCTCGATCACGTCGGTGTCCTCGGCCACCTCCTCAAATGACCCTTCGGCGATCTTCACCCCATGGTCAAGGGCGACCACACGGTCGGAGATGCCTTCGACGACGTGCATGTCGTGCTCGATGACGAGAATCGAGTGGCCGGCTTCCTCCCGGAGACGTCCGATCAGCTCGGTGATCTCCCGGGTCTCTGCCGGATTCATCCCGGCTGCAGGCTCGTCCAACATCAACAGCCGTGGGTTGGTCGCCGTGGCCCGGGCGACCTCCAGCCGGCGTCGGTTGGCGTAGGACAGGCTGTAGGCGGGCTGATCCCATCGGTAGCCGACAAGCCGGTCTCCGAAGAACCCGAGCTTCTCCTCGGCTAGCCTCCTCGTTTCCTCCTCCTCCCGTCTCGCAGCCGGGGTACGCAGTGCCGACTGCCACATCCGGGTCCGGGTCGCCCCGTAGGTGGCTGCCATAACGTTCTCCCTGACGGTCATGTTGAGGAAGACACGTAGGGTTTGGAAGGTCCGGGCGATCCCCAGGGTGGCGATCTGACTCGGCGAGGATCCGACGATGGTCTCCCCGTCGAGGAGGATGTCACCGGTGTCGGGCGGGTAGATCCCGCTGATCATGTTGAACAGGGAGGTCTTCCCGGCCCCATTGGGGCCGATCACACTGACGATCTCCCCAGCGGCCACGGTGAAGTCGAGGTTCTGGATCACCTTTATCCCGCCAAAGCGCTTGGAGAGACCTCTCAACTCGAGTATCGGGGTCATGTGATCTCCACGCGACGGGTTCCGAGGAGACCGTGGGGTCGGAGCGCCATCATCACCACCAACAGCCCACCGAAGAGAAGCTGTCTCGTAACACTTGGCTGCAGTGCCAGCTTGTTCTCCCAGACCAAGATCGCCAGATAGACCGTGGGGATGAGTGTGGCCACCCTCCACCAGCCCTTTGAGACGATCACCCCGAGCACCCCCATGACGGCCAGCACGAACCCGAACTTGCTGACGATGTCCTGGGTCCCACCGAGGATAAGGACCCAGCCGTCGACCAGACGCGAAATGAGGGTGTTGTTGGCGACACCGAGGATGGAGTCACCCCAGATGGTCAAGGCGGCGATCCTCACGAGGAATCCGAATGCGATCACACCAGCGGTCGCCGTGGCCACGAAGGTCCATTTCTTCAACACTCCGAGGAGCAGGGCGACCAACCCTATATAGAAGAGCCACCCGGCGGCCTCCGGGTTGCGCAGGATCTCGGGGGCGAAGCCCACCGCAATGGCGCCCGCGACTGCACCCGATATCGACCCCATCCCACCGAGGATCAAGGCAGCGTAGATAGTGATGAGAACGGTGAGGAGGAAGTTGTTGGGGAAGACCCCTACCTGAACGGCAGTGAAGATGGTCCCGGTGAGACCGGCGATGGCCGCCCCGACGGCGAACGCAAGCATCTTGAGACGGTTCACCGGTGTGGTCATGTGCTCTGCGGCAAGTGTGTCCTCCCGCAGGGCCCGCCAGGCGCGTCCTGTCCGCGACTCGTCGATGTGGCGCAGCCCGACGATGAGCAGACCGAGTAGTGCCAGGAGGAGGTAGAAGTTGCGGTTGAAAGTGTTGAATTCGAAGCCGAACAGACTCCATGGTCCCACGCCCGTTATCCCATTAGGGCCACCGGTGAGGTCGGTCTCGACTCCGGGCAACCTCTCGTAGTTGTTGACGATCTCCACGAAAACCTGGGCGAAGAACAGGGTCATGATCGCCAGGTAATCGCCCACCAGACGTCTCGAGGGGAGGCTCAGCAGTGCCCCTAGAACCGCGGTCGCGGCCACGATCACAGGTATAGCCACCCATGTCGGCCAGTGCACCCCGATCTGGTCGGAGGTCACGATGCCATAGAAGTAGGCGCCAAAGCCGTAGAAGGCTATGTACCCGAGATCGAGCAGACCTGCCCAGCCAACGACCACGTTCAGACCCAGAGCCAACAGGGCGAGTAGCAGGACGGTGATGCCGATCCTCACCCCACCCTGGCTAACCAGGTGCGGATAGACGGCCACCACTGCGACGAAAATAGCGAGACGCCAACCATGCGGGACCCGGTCGATGAGCCTGCGGGCCGGGGCGGTCCAACCCGTGTATTGCCCTCCTCGCTCCTCGGACTCTGCCACCCAGCGGTCGACACCGATTTGGGACATCTAGAGATCCCCGGTAGGTGGCGTGAGAGGGAGCATCAAATGCTCCTTCTTATGGCATTGGCGAGGCTCAGAGCGAGCCAGCGTCGTCATCCAGCAAGGACGCAGGACGCAGGCGCACTCGCAGCGTGCGTCAAGGACGAGGACGCAGCTGGGGGCGGCGATGGCCGTTCTGAGTCCGGCAAATGCCATAAGAGGGAGCATCTAGACCCTCGTCGGTTCTGGGCGGCCGAGAATACCGGTGGGTCTGATCAGAAGGAAGATGATCAATAAAGCGAAGACGATCAGATTCTGAAACGTTGAGGAGATATACGAGGTGGTGTATGCCTCAGCAAAACCGATGAGCAAACCACCGAGCATCGCCCCGGGGATGTTCCCGATTCCGCCGACGACGGCGGCGGTGAACGCCTTGAGACCGGCGATGAACCCCATTAGGTGGAAGATCCGCCCGAATACCAGACCGACCATCACCCCGCCG
>WHTL01000350.1 GCA_009377735.1 Acidimicrobiia bacterium | reverse complement strand
TCACAGCTCGTGTGAGATGATGAGCCCGGTCGCCTACGAACAGGTACTCGCGGAGAGACAAACCGAAGATGCGCCCCAAACCGAGGCAGCATGAATCCCGAGATCAATAAGAAACCCTCCACGATTCGAGGGGAAGCCCACGCCTTCGGGATCTCCCTGGTGGGCTATATCTCCAGTCTGAGGGAGACAGGGGTCGTGTTTGCCGCCCTCTTCGGTTGGTGGTTCTTCAAGGACCCGTATGGGAGGCTTCGAATCCTGGGGACGATCGCCGTGGTCGCCGGTGTGGTCACCCTTTCGGTGGGTGGCGCCGCCTAAGGGGGTTCAGCCCCGGGTGTCGTTGGGCACTACTAGGACCCGGAGATGCTCCCCGGTCTCCATGAGGTCGAAGGCGCTCTCGATATCGTCGAGAGGCTGAGGTGGGGAGAGGAGCTGTTCCAGTTCGAGACTGGCGGCATGCTCCCCCAGCCAGTCGACGGCCCAGACGAAGTCGTCGGCGGAGTAGTTGTGGATCCCAACCAAGGTGAGACGTCTCGTCACCGCCAAGGAGGGATCGAAGGTGACGGTGGTGCTCCCCGGGCTGACGGAGCCGGCAGCCACCACCATCCCACCGATGTCGGCGGTTTCGAGAGCGTTCACAAACGCGTTGGCGTTGCCGGATGCCTCCAACACCGCGGGGAACGGCTCCTCGGAGCCGGTATAGGCGCGGGCACCCAGCTTCTCGGCTACAGCTAGACGGGTGGGGGAGGGGTCTGATACGTAGACCTCACTGCCCAATGTCGCCAGAATGGCGGCGCAATAGGCGCCAACCGCCCCGGCACCGAATACGAGGGTCCTGCCGTCGGCACGATCACCGAGGGTGCGAACCATGGCTGCGGCGGTGGCCACCGAACAACCTGCCGAAACCACCTGAGCCGCGGTGAGCCCGTCGGGGATTGTCAGTACCGGGACTCCGGGAAGCAGACGCACATGACTGGCCAGGGTCCCACTTGCATGGGGGGCCTTCTCTATCGACTCATGGCCGTACTTGAACAGGGTGCGACATTTCATCTCGAGGCCGTCACGGCATCGATCGCAGGTACCGCAGGCGCTAAACAGTGCAAACACGACACGATCACCCGCCGATAGGGGCCGGCCCCGCTGATCGGTGGCTCCTTCGTCTATGTCGACCACCCGACCAACACCCTCATGACCCAGGGCGACCTCAGGAGGGGCACTGCGATGACCAAGGACCGTGTGGAGATCCGAGCCGCACACAGCCCCGGCCTCGATGGCAACATCGATCTCCCCGGTGCCCCGTGTCGGTAGGTCGATCTCCTTGAGCCACACCTCGCCCCCATCAAACACGGTCACCCGAGCCCTGAGTTGCGTTGTTGGCATCGGCGTATCCACCGCCGCCACTATAGAGCCGATAGCAATGGCTAGAACAGCCATCCCTGGGTCAGCGACATTCGAGACCGGGTGTGCAGCAACAGGCGACGATCACTGACTCCCAGACGTAGGTGGTCGTACCGATGCGGTGGTGGCGGGTCGGAAACCTCGGCCGCGATGAGTGATCCACCAAAGAAGTCCGCGACAAGGTAAGACATCAAGTCGAGATGTCATCGAACCCGAGAACCATCCGACACGACCGACAGACACCGGGTCGCGAGGTTTGAGGGAGGACGGCCCCGACCACGCGAGAAGAACAAGACGAGGCAGCCGTTGGGGGTCTGGGGGACGGAGTCCCCCAGATGTAAGAGTCCCCCAGAAATAACAGTTCAGTCGTTGACCCAGTCGGTCTCCAGGGTGACGTGGATTGCTTCTGGCTTCCAGAACTCGACGTCGATGGAGAGAAGCTGATCACCGTCGAAGCGCACCCGCTCGATCTCGAAGATGGGTGCACCGGTTCTAGAACCCAGGAGGGCGGCAACATCCGGCACCATGGCTGTGGAGTTGAGGGTGAGCTGCTCGTGGGTGATGCGGGCACCGAGGTCGTGCTGAAGCAGGTGGGAGATGGAGGTGGTGAGATCCTTATCCAGCAGTTGCTTCCGATAGCGCTGCTGCATGTAGATCCGCTCCACCAGCACAGGAAGACCATCGAGTGAGCGGCGTCGCAGGGCGAGGAACTTTGCGGTGGGCACGCTCGCCTCAGGTTGACCTTCGGGGTCGGTGGTGAGTACCTCGGTATGGAGCTCTCGGTCCTGGCTCTCGGTGATCTCCTTGAGCGGTACCGGCATCGTCGGGTTGTAGTGCAGTCTGGGTGGGCTTACATACCAACCAGAGCGGTCCTTGCGATAGATCAACCCACGACCCGCAAGGAGATGGAGTGCCTCTCGGATGGTCGGCCTCTGGCAGTCAAAACGCTCGGCCAGATTCCTCTCGGAGGGCAAACGCCTCGGTCCCGGCTCCTCCGTGGTGTTGGCAGCTATCTCCTCCGCCAGCGTCTGGGCGATGGTTACGTATCGAGATTCGGCAACCGCCCCGGATCCCCCGCCGTATGACTTCGTCATCGAGTTGCTCTCGTCTGTCGCCCACAATGGAGACGACCTTCAACATATTGCACTCTCGGACAGGCCACGGAACCAGTCTATGCCCTCCCCTCTTCTCCCGCTCCTATCCATCCCGGGTTATCCCACGGGAACAGCGGTGCGGCGGCGGTGGAGGTAGGTGCACTCCTCATCGACCACCTTTCCGAGGCGGCGCATGAGGAGGGAGGCCTGCGGGCCGTCCCAGGCGAAACCGGCCAGCTCGGTGGTGTAATCGAGGAGGGGATGGGCGAAGCGGTCGCGGGTGCGCTGGTAGTGGTCCTGGGCTTCTGTCTCGAGGTCGGGGTCGCGCAGAGCGATGTCCACGGCCTCGGCGCACAGCTCGGCGTCCCGAAGCGCATCGGCGATGCCGTGGGCGGAGATGGGGTCTTCGGCGAACCCGGCGTCGCCCACCAGAGACCATCCAGGCCCCGTAGGAACACGGAGGATGCTGGGGATCGACTCCGACCGGCGGAGTCGCCCGATTCGCGGTGCCTCCTCCACGATGTCGGCCAGATCCGGCGCAACCCGGCGAAGTGTCTCGGCGAGGTACAGCTCACTATCACGGGGTGCGGCTCGGCGAGCTCCGGCCGCAAAAACGAGAGTGAGACCGTCGTTGGTGGGAATGAGTCCTACGTTGTTGTGATCGACGAACCGGAAGTCGTACCCGGTGGTGTCGATGCCGTCGAAGTAGCCGTAGACCACGGCGTTGTTGGGATGGCTGCTCCGGATCATTTCGGCTCCCACGCGGCGGGCGATACGAGACCGTACGCCGTCGGCTCCTATCAGTGGCGGGCCGGGGTTCGGCTCTCCCCATGGCCCACTCGGGCGTAGATCCCGTTGACGCGTCCGGTGTAGTCACGGGAGACGTCGGAGACGGACACACCGCTGTGGAACTCTGCCCCGGCCGCCACTGCCACCTCGATGAGGATGGTGTCGAGGACGGTCCGGCGGGGAGCGAAGTAGGCGTTGACCCCACAATCCTCGGATACGGGGAAGGTGATGACCTGGGAGCCGAACACCAGAGTCACCTGCCCGATGGCGGGGGTACCGACCTCGACGATACGGTCGAGGACACCCAACCGGCGGAGTTGCAGCACCCCGGTTCGCATCAGGGCGTGGGTGGAGGTGGTGTCCGCCGGCGGGCCGGAGCGATCGACCACCGCCACGCGGTGGCCGGCACGGGCAAGATGCAGGGCCGTGGCGGCGCCGGCGACACGGGCCCCGACCACGATCACGTCGTAACCACCGTTCACCTGTGTCACCTCAGACGACGGGTGCCGAGGCCCCTCGTAGGGACCTCGGCAGGTTGGTGATGGTCATTCCTCGACCTCGACTGACACGTTGGTGCCGTTGCTGAGCATGTCGAAGACGGCGGATCGGGATACGGACCGTTCGACGACCTTCTTGAGGTCGGCGGTGTCGGCATCGCCCTCGATGCGGACCTTCATCTCGATCCCCTGGTATCCGTTGCGGACGGTGGGGTC
>WHTL01000317.1 GCA_009377735.1 Acidimicrobiia bacterium | reverse complement strand
GGTGACGGCGTTCGCCGAGAAGCGCGGGATCCCGGTGGTTGAGACAGTCGCCGGGAAGTCGACGCTCCTGGCGAATCACCCCAATTTCGGGGGACCGATCGGGGTCACAGGCTCCGACGCCGCCAATGCCCTGGCTGTGCAGAGTGACGTGGTGGTTGCCATCGGCACCAGGCTGCAGGATTTCACAACGGGTTCGTGGTCGGTGTTCGCCAACCCCGATGTGCGGTTCGTCTCCATCAACACGGCGTCCTGGGATGCCCACAAACGGGCTGCGCTGGTCGTCGTCGGTGATGCCAAGGTGACCGTTGCCCTACTCGACGAGGCACTGGGCGAGATCACCTACGCCAGCGAATGGCTGGCCACGTCACAGGAGGGAATGAAGCGATGGAACGAGACGCTCGACGCCTGGATGGATCGGACAGACCTGGAGCCACCGTCGTATGGGCAGGTGATACGCGTCGTCAATGAGATATGCGAACCAGATACCTACGTCGTCTCTTCGGCCGGTGGGCTCCCCGGTGAGCTCAATATGGGTTGGCGCACCCTCGAGACTGACACCTTCGACTGCGAATACGGTTACTCCACCATGGGATACGAGATCGCCGGAGGATGGGGTGCGAAGATGGCCCATCCCGACTCCGATGTGGTGGTCTGGGTGGGCGACGGCTCCTATCTGATGGCGAACTCCGATGTCTATTCGTCGGTTTTCTCGGGTCACAAACTGATCATCATGCTCCTAGACAACGGCGGGTTCGGAGTGATCAACCGTCTTCAGGTCGATCAGGGTGGCGAGGAGTGGAACAACCTCTTCAGGGACAGCCGCCACGAGAAGATGTTCCGGGTCGATTTCGTCAAACATCTGGAGTCGATGGGAGCCACCGCGGAGCGGGTGAGGACGCTCGATGAACTGCCCGACGCCTACCGCCGCGCCCAGGAGGCGGATCAGACATATGCCATCGTGATGGATGTACACGAGTACGAGTGGACCGAGGGTGGCGCATGGTGGGAAGTGGGAGTTCCCGAGGTGAGTGAGCGGGCCGAGGTTCGTAAGGCGAGGTCGGAGTTGGAGGACGCCAAGAGAGACAAGCAAAGGCCCGGGGGGCGCTAAGCGTGGCCCAGAAACAGCCCACGATCCTCGATCTTGCCCAGCGCGCCGGGGTCTCAAAGTCGCTGGTCTCCCTGGTGATGCGGGGATCGTCGCAGGTGAGCGATGCCCGACGCCGGGCGGTGCTCGAGGCCGCAGAGGAGCTCGGATACCGCCCCAACGCCATGGCCCGGGGGCTGGCGGAGCAGAGGACGGCGATCATCGGCTGTGTCATCTCCGATCTTCACAATCCCTTCTTCGCCGAGGTGTTCGACGGAATCGAGGAGGTGGCACGTCGGGAGGAATATCGCACCCTCCTGGCGACCGGGTTCCTCGACCCATATCGAGAGGAAGCCGCGGTCGCAACCCTGGTAGAGCTCCGGGTCGACGCCCTCGTGACGGTGGGGCCGGTGGCCGACGTCGACGCCCTGCTCCAAGCGGGCGAGAGCACCCCGCTGGTCGCCGTTGGCTATCACGGCACGTCCGATCACGTCGACACCGTGTCCAACGACGACTACACGGGATTCCAGACCATCCTCGACCATCTGGTGGATCTGGGTCATAGCGACATCGCCACGATCTATTCCACGTCGGCGGCCGGGGGCACAGGCAGACATCAGGCATATCTCGATCGGATGCGCCATCACGGGCTCGAGGACTACATCGCCGAATTCGAGGGCGATTTCACGCGTACAGGTGGGCGGCGGGCCATGGAGAGCATCCTGGCGAACCGGAACCTGCCCACGGGCGTAGTGGTTGCTAACGACTTTGCGGCCGTAGGCGCCCTGGACGCAATCGAGGAGGCCGGTTACTCCGCACCCGACGACATATCGGTCACCGGATACGACGACGTCGAGGTGGCCGGTAGCCAACGGATAAACCTGACAACCATCCGCCAGGACCGGGAGGATCTGGGCCGGATCGCCGCCACCTCCATCATCGAGAGATTACGAGGCGAACGCGAGGAGACGATCCACAAACTCCTCCCCAACGAGCTGGTGGTAAGGGGTACCACCGGCCCACCGCGGGGGTAACACAGCTCTCGCGTGGAGCCGGGCCCGCCCCCTCCGCCTCGCGGGCTCGGAACCTCCCCCTCCGGAGGGGGGACAAGTGCTACTTGGTGATCTTGGTTACCCGGCCGGCGCCGACGGTGCGGCCGCCCTCACGGATGGCGAAGCGGAGACCCTCTTCCATGGCGATGGGTGCAATGAGCTCCACGGACATCTCGGTGTTGTCACCTGGCATGACCATCTGGGTGCCTTCCGGCAGTGTCACGGCACCGGTGACGTCGGTTGTCCGGAAATAGAACTGGGGACGGTACCCGGTGAAGAACGGGTTATGACGGCCACCCTCTTCCTTGGTCAAGATATACACCTGCGCCTCGAAGCCGGTATGGGGAGTGATGCTTCCCGGCTTGGCGAGAACCTGACCACGCTCGACGTCGTCCTTGCCGATACCACGCAGCAGCACCCCGACGTTGTCTCCGGCCCGGCCCTCGTCCAGCAGCTTGCGGAACATCTCCACACCCGTTGCCACAGTCTTCTGGGTTTCCTTGATCCCGACGATCTCGATCTCTTCGTTGACCTTCACGACACCCTGTTCGATGCGACCGGTCACCACGGTGCCGCGACCGGTGATCGAGAATACGTCCTCGATCGGCATCTGGAAGGGCTTCTCGGTGTCACGCTCGGGGTCGGGGATGTAGGTGTCGACGGCATCCATCAGCTCCATCACATGATCTGCCTCGTCACTGTCGCCTTCAAGTGCCTTGAGTGCCGAACCACGGAGGACCGGCAGGTCCTCGCCCGGGAACTCGTACTCGGTCAATAGGTCACGGACCTCGAGTTCGACAAGGTCCAAGAGCTCCTCATCGTCCACCTGGTCCGTCTTGTTCATGAAAACGACGATCGACGGCACACCCACCTGACGTGCCAACACCACGTGCTCCCGGGTCTGGGGCATCGGGCCGTCGGCGGCAGACACCACCAGGATGGCACCATCCACCTGGGCGGCACCGGTGATCATGTTCTTGACGTAGTCGGCGTGACCGGGCATGTCCACGTGGGCGTAGTGACGGGCCTCCGTCTCGTACTCGACATGAGAAATATTGATGGTGATGCCCCGCTCGCGCTCCTCGGGCGCCTTGTCGATATTCTCGAATTCAGTCACAGAGTTCGACCCACCAACACGATCCGCCAACACCGTCGTGATCGCAGCCGTCAGTGTGGTCTTTCCATGATCGATATGACCCATCGTGCCCACATTTACGTGCGGCTTGGAACGATCAAACTTCTCCTTACCCATAACGGGTCCTTTCTCTACCTAACTGGCTGCAATCCACCGAAATGACCGGGTGGCTCCTCGAAGCGACGCCGAGGTCGCTCATGGCGCGCTCGAAGAAGTGCCTCGAGCATGCGGCTTCATCTTAACTGAGGCACCGCACGGGCCAAATGCGAATCGCAGTGGTATTTCCTCACCCTACGCTGGAGTTCAATCCGACCGGGAGAAATCCTGAGAACATCAACGGATAGGTACGGCCGCCCCCGCGAACCTTTACCATGAGCGTCGACGTCCTTCTATTCGTGGAGTTCTGAATGAGTGTGGTTCGCATAAACGCCATCGAGGCGCCCGACGGAAAGGGCCAAGTCCTCGAAGAACGGTTCGCCCAAAGAGCCGGAGCAGTCGACCAGGCACCAGGTTTCGAGGGTTTCGAACTCCTCCGCCCCACCGACGACTCCACCACCTATTACGTCTACACCCGGTGGGCATCCGAGGAGGACTTCAACAACTGGCGAGAGAGCGAAGGCTTCGGCAAGGGCCACACCCAGCACCAAGAACAAGGCCCGGTCGGAACGGGATCTTCCCTACTCAGCTTCGACGTGGTGAAGCTCTAATTTCTGGGGGCTCTGCCCCCAGACCCCCACGGCTGCCTCTACTCTCACTTCTCGCGTAATCGGGGCCCTCCAACTTCACTTCCCGCGACCCAGTTTCTGTCTGTCGGGTTGGGGTTCCTTCCGGGTTCGGTGTGATCGCGAACAACGTCTCCCGTCGCGTCGTGGTGGCTAGTGGCTGGGATCTCGCTAGTCAGGCCTGGTTACGTGCCCCCGGCCCTGATACTGGTGGTGGCAAGGTCATCTGGGAGGCGCGATCTCGTGGTGAAGCACAGTCTCACCGGGACCCAAGAAGTGCTCTACCTCCGCGACCCGATCGGTCGCGATCACCGAAATAGGTTGGCTCGGGGGGTGTGGGGGGCTTCAGTTGCGAGCGAAGCAAGCAACATCGGCCCCCCACAGAATCAGCCCGTGCGGGTGGTGACGATCTCGCTGGCGATGGAGTCGGGGACGTCTTGGTAGGAGTGGAACTGCATCGAGTAGGTGGCCCGACCCTGCGTCTTGGACCTGAGGTCGGTGGCATATCCGAACATCTCGGACAATGGAGCCTCGGCATCGATGACC
>WHTL01000091.1 GCA_009377735.1 Acidimicrobiia bacterium | reverse complement strand
GGCCGCCTCGAACCAACCCCATGAAAACACTACCTCACACAAAGAACTTGACAGGCTCCGAGATGATCGACTTCGATTTCCATCCAGCGAATGGCAATGGGACCCGAAACGCAAACATTGTCTTACTGCACCCTTTCAACCCATGCCTGGTCAACACACACCTTCTTCCCGCCTGATCATCTAAGGCACCACCTAACTATTGCAGGTTTCACCTTGAAGATCGAGGACCACCGAGATAAGCGCATAAGCCCAGCTAGCAGCACGTTTCTACCGATCTGAACGTATGCCACTTCCAGATGAATGGGCCGCAACCTTCACCGACCCCCGCCTCTGCGCCGCCATCATCGACCGGCTCACCTTCAACGCCCACATCATCGAAACCGGCACCGACTCCTACCGACTCCGCGCCAGCCGCACCAGCAAAAACACCACCCGAGGTGGGGCCAAATCAGACGGTCACAGTGGGGCCAAATCGAGTTGACATTCCCACCCCGCCGACGGTTACCTTCTTCTCACCGGTCTCATCCCGAAGCTGGCTGACCATACGGACCGGCCGCTCCTTGGACTCGGCCGAATACCGACGAGTCGTCGATGACTGCTGATTCTCTGACATTACTTCCATCCTCATTTCCAAGGTCAGCAACTCCAAGAAACCAGGGCGATACGTTGGGCTACTACGGCTTGGCTGTGCCTATTCTGAGTGGCACTATCAGTTAACTTGGGGTTTGGCGTGGTGTCCGGTTCCCGGCTCTCCAACAACCTTGCCGTCGCGCAGCACAAATCCACCCCTCACGAGCGTGTGGACCGGCATCCCTCTGACTTTCCTTCCGTCAAAGGGCGTCCATCCACACTTCGACAAGGTGTCCTCTTCCCGGATAGTGGTTTCCGCCTCCAGATCGACCACCACCAAATCCGCGTCCGCCCCGACCTGGACGACACCTTTACGTGGATAGAGACCAAAGGTCTTGGCGGGCCCCGTGGCAGTCAGTTCAACCACACGTTCCAGCGAGATCCGGCCAGTAACGACCTCGGTCAAGAACATGGAGAGAACGTACTCAATCGACGGTACGCCACCGTGTGCCTGCCACATGTCCGTCCACCCGATTTCCTTCTCCTCGCGAGTGTGAGGAGCGTGATCGGTACCGACGACGTCGATGGTCTGGTCATTGAGCGCTTCCCAAAGCGATTCGGTCACTCCCTCACCCGTCCAGGTTGAAAGCGCATATGGCCCCCAGCGCTCGATGTTCTCCCATTCGTTACAGAGGAACACTGCTACCGGATTGAGTTCGGCGGTTACGTGAAGCCCACGAGCTTTCGCATCCCTGATCAGGGCGGTCATCCTCGGGGTCTTCACATGCAGCACATGCATGTGAACTCCAGTCGCCTCCTGCAACCGGATGAGAAAGGAGGTGGCGGTGTCCCACACCATGCCTTCGAGCGAGGCGAAAGCCTTTGCATATGCCCGATGGTCCCGCTCCCCTTTCTCCCAGAACCTTCCTTCAATCGTCTCCATCAGCGTTTGGTCGTGAGGATGGACCATCAGGACTCGACCGGTGGCTCCCACCGACTCGGCGATCTCAAGCAACTGCCCGTGATGGTGCACACCGACTCCGGGCATGTGCGGGTAATCGCGGCCTGTGTCCTCAATCATGTAGATCTTGAAGCCCAGGGCCCCTTCGTCTGCCAGCGCCGCCACCTCCGACGGCCTAGTCGGTGACGGGTTGTGGTTGAAGTCCACCAAGCTCTTCTCGCGGTAGAGTCCGATGATGTCGCGGTACCGCTCAAGGGTATTGGTCGGCGGATCGACGTTGGGCATCCCCACCACGGTCGTATAGCCCCCCGCAACCGCCGCTCGGGTGCCGCTGGTGATATCTTCCTTGTGAGTGAACCCAGGATCACGCAAATGGGTATGGGTGTCGATTCCGCCGGGGATGATTGTCGCACCGTCAACCTGCACCAGTTCCCCATGCGAAAACCTGGTGCCTGGCGCGTCGATGCCGACGATCCGGCCGTCACCGATGGAGATGTCGGCGTCCACGACACCGCCTGGGGTTACGACTCTTCCCCCAGAGATAACGAGATTCACGTCGCTCATCGCCGGCCCACTCCCGCGTTATCGATCCACGTCATGGCCTCAGCCGTCCCAACTTCGGTTGAACGCACGGAGGCATACTTGAGATGCTCGTCATACCAGTCGATGATCTCCGCCAGGAGAAGGCCAAAGTTTTCCTTGTACGCGCGGTAGTGGCTCGTGTCCCGCTGGCGCACCAGCTTCTTGGGGCCGCCTGCACGCTCAAAGAGCGCCACTGCATGATCCTCGGGTGTGACGACGTCGTTCTCGACGGAGGTGATAAGCAGCGCTCGTGGGGAAATCCGATGTACAACATCGATCGGACGGTAGCGCATGATGTATTCGGCGCTCCTCAGGAAGAACTCGTTCGGCATCCTGGCATCGACATCCTTCTTCGGTGCAATCGCCCGCCGCTCCGGAGTTTCGACCATTAGGCCCTCACGAGGATGGACGATCTCTCCTTTGCCTTCCAGAACCCAGCGTTGGCGGTCTTCTTCGAGTTGTTCGAGGTATGCCACCCATTCGTACTCCCGCCGCATTCGGTGAAGCCAGTCCCGCCCATCGGCAACGACCGACTGGGCGGCGACAGCCTTGATACGCTCGTCATGGCAGGCTAGCAACACCGCGTTACCGCCACCGGTCCCGCCCATTCCATAGCTGCCAATACGATCGGAGTCAACGTCCTGCCGGGTCGTCAGATAGGCGACCGCGTTCAGGAGATCCTCAAGCTGCCAGTCCGGTCTTACCCAGCCGGTATCTCCGTCGCTGTCGCCGAAGCCGCGGTAGTCGAAGACCAGCACAGAATAGCCGGCTGCGGTCAGACCTTCGTGCCAGTTGGCATAGTTCTGTCCCGATGCAAGACCTAACCACCCTGGTCCGTGTACTAGCGCCGGGCCTGGCTGCTCGCTTGGCTGGTCCGGGGAGCGAAACATGCCCCGGAGGACAACCCCATCGCTATAGAACTCGACCTTCTCAGTACGCATCACACATTCCTTTCGTCGTTTGCGGCTTCGGTTCCTGTCGGCCGAACCGGTCCCCTAGGAACTGGCCGAACCCCGGATCAACCTGAACCCGACCATCTTCGGCGATCACCGTACCCCGCAACAGCATTGTGACCGGGACACCCTTCACCACTTGCCCGGCGTAGGCGGAATAGCCTGCCTTGGAGGCGGCCATCTCGTGACTGAGGGTGACCTCCCGTGCCAGATCGATCAGCACCAGGTCGGCATCGGCGCCTACCCGGATCACACCCTTGTGCGGGTACAGGCCGAACCGTTTGGCGGGACTCGTCGCACAGAGCTCGATTACGCGGCGCAGGTCTACCCGACCGGCATTGACCTCGGTCAGGAAGAGAGACAGGAACTCTTGTATCGCCGGACTTCCGCCGGGAGCGGCGAACATGTCGTCCCACCCTCCTTCCTTCTCGGACTGGGCGTGGGGCGCATGATCGGTCCCCACGATGTCGAGCTCACCGTTCCGTACCGACTCCCACAGCGCCTCGACGTGTGGGTCGGAGACCCACACTCCCAAGGCGTATGGTCCGAGCCGCTCAATGTTCTCCCAACTTCCCCCCAGGAAAAGGCAATGGGGGTTGAGCTCGGTGGTGACGTTCTGGCCCTGGGCCTTCGCCCACCGCACGTGTGACAGCGTCCGGGCATTGGTCGTGTGGAGCAGGTGGAGGGGAACGCCGGTCGCCGCCTGTAGCTCCAGGGCCGTTGCGACCCCCGAGTTGAAGATGAGGCCCTCGTCCCGGAACCAAGCCTTGGCATACGAGCCGGGGCCGCGCCCGTCCCGCTCCCAGGCATCGCCGACAAAGCGGCGCCAAAGACTCTGATCGTGGGGATGCACCATCAGGACCAGGCCGGTGCTGGCGATCTCACCGAAAAGCTCGTACAGGAGCCCGTGATCTTCAACCATGGTCCCCGGCATATGGGGGTAGTCCCGCCCCACGTCCTGCATCATGAAGATCTTGAACGCCGTGGCCCCTGCCGCTGCCAGGCCCCGGATTTGCGAGGGGTCGGTGCCGGCGGCGTTGTGGCCGAAGTCGACGATCGACTTGCCTCGGGCGTTCTCAATGTGCGCCAGGAAGGTCTCCACCGAGTTGGTCGGTGGATCGACGTTCGGCATGTCCATCACCGTCGTAACCCCACCGAGGGCAGCCGCCCTGGTGCCGTGGGCGAAGTCCTCTTTGTGGGTGAATCCCGGATCCCGGAAGTGGGCATGGCTGTCGATGAGGCCCGGCGCCACCACCAGACCCGTCGCGTCGATGTGACGCACCGCCTCCGGCTCATGACCGCGGGGGTACAAACCGGCGATCCGCTCCCCGACGACTCCCACGGACCCGTCGAAGTCGAACCGCTCGAGGAGAATACGCTTCGACCGGATGAGCAGGTCGACCCGCTCCGGCGCCTGGGATACCACGTTTGTCACTGTCGTCTCCAGGTCATCTCAAAATCAGTGTGCCGCCTTCGACCGACAGGTCCGCTCCTGTCACGTATGCCGCCAAGTCAGAGGCCAGAAAGAGGATCGGTCCGACGAAATCCTCCAGCTGGCCGCGCCTTCGCAGCGGGATCCGCTCGACGCCTGCCTCGCCCGGCGTCAGGGTCTTCTCCTGTGGTATGGCACCGGGGGCATCTCCCACCAGAGTGATGTGGCTCGGTGTTTGTCCCGGGCTCATACTGTTCACGGTGATGCCGTACGGTCCCAGCTCCGCTGCGAGCTGTCGCGTCAGGTGGACCAGCGCCGCTTTCGAGGTTCCGTAGATCACCCGGCCCGGCATCGCCTGATGTGCCGCCACCGACGCCACGTTGACGATGCGGCCCCGTCCCTGTCTCATCATGACGGGAGCTACCGCCCTGGCGACCACGAGGGATCCCCGAACATTGATACGCAACACCTCGTCGATCTGCTGGTCAGTGATGTCCGCCAGGCCCACCGCCCCTTCGCTCACGGCGGCTGCATGGACCAGCACGTCGAGCGAGCCGAACCGATCCACCATGGCGGCCGCGGTCTTTTCGACTGCCGCAGTGTCGGACACATCCGCCACGAGGGGCATGGCGGAAACCGGATCAATCTCTGCAGCCACTTGCTGGACTCTCTGCTCGGAGCGACCGAGCACTCCGACCGCCATCCCGAGCGAGGCCATTGCCTCGGCCACCGCCCGGCCGATCGCTCCCGTCCCACCGGTGATCATGGCCGTCGTCCCCTTAGCGAGGCCGGGGAGAGCCAAACCCTGCACGTTCTCAGTCATCCTGGAGCTCAACGTCCATCAACGCCGCCGACGCCAGCGTGTTCGAGACGATGCAGCTGTTCTTGGCGATGGTGAGGAGCTTGGCCTTCATCGACTCCTCAGGCCCGTCCATGCGCACCTTCATCGAGAAGCGCACGAAACGCGCCGGTGAGTCTGCAGTCTCGCCACCGATCTCCAGCTCAAGCCGGGTAATCTCGATCTGCCTGGCATCTGCCGCTGCAACCAGGTTGCTCTTGAAGCATCCTCCCCAGCCCAGCAGCAACAGATGGCCGCCGTTGAACCCGAGACCGGTTCCGCCGGTGGCGACCGGTCGATCAAGGAGCAGCGTGTGGTCATTCTCCTGACGACCGAGAGCCACTCCTCCCTTCATGTTCTCGATACTGACTTTGAGAGTCCCCATCAGCCCCTCCGTACCTCCGGCAGGACGTCCTCGGCGAGGGATGCGACCAGCTCTTCCCATTCGTCGAAACGGTTGCGCAGATCGAAGACCAGGTGCGCCAGGCCGCGCTCGTGATAGGCTTCTACGCTTTCGATGATGTCGTCGGCCGTCCCGGCGATGAGCGCACCTTCGAGGTCCCGTGGCGTCTCGAATCCGCCTGAGGCGCCCGGTAGCCACTTGCGCTTCCGGGCCGACTCCAGCATCCCCTCGGCGTCGACCTTGGATACGCCATCTTCGAACGTCCTTCCCGGGCTGGTGATCGGGATGGCGGAGACCTCCGGCATCTGCTCGACACCGTGCTCCTCCATCAGCTTCTTCAGTCGATCTATACGCTTCTCGAAGGACGCGAAGTTGATCCGACCGGGCATCCAACCCTGAAGGCGCCATTCGATGGTGCGGCGCACCGCCGCCGCGGAACCACCACAGTACCAGACTGGAACCTCTCCGCCTGATGGCTCGGGATGGACATCGACATCTTCGAAGGAATAGAACTTGCCTTTATAGCTGACTTCCTCCCCGCTCCAGAGCGTGCGCATGATCTCGATGTGCTCTGGCAGCAGTTCCCGCCGGTCGGGCTCGCCGAGGCCGAGGGCGTCGAACTCGTGGTCATATGTGCCCATTCCGAACCCTGCAATGATGCGACCTGGACCGGCTAGCCACTCGAGCGAGCCGAGGCTCAGGGCCGCGTAGATGGGATGCCGATGAGGAATCAGGGAGCCGAACCCGAGTATCAACTGCTCGGTCACCGCCGCAATGGCGGACAGCACTACAAATGGCTCGACGTGGGTCCGGTCAGGATCCTCGAACCCGTGGGGATGGAAGATGATGTGATCCCGCACCCACACGGAGTCGAATCCGTAGTCCTCGATCTTCGCCGCCATCCCCACCAACGCATCGCGTGATGCGTGGGGGCCAAAATGGGGCAGCAATAGCCCATATTTCCTTTTCATGTGTCCCTCCTGGGGCTCGGGTCTCTTGCAGGTACATCCGACAATCGGGTCCTATCCGGCCAATCGTTGGTGATCTCGGAAGTCGGCATCGAATTGGTGTAAAGGCGGAACCAGCGCCAGGGCGAGGAACGCCACGACTCCGACGATCACGAAGGCGGTCTCGAGCCGGAGCCAGAGAACCATTACACCGAGGATGGTCGGGGCGAGGAGCTTCCCAGTGTTCCGCACCATGCCGCTGGTCGCCACGAAGGTGGCACGGAGGTCACTTGAGGTGATCCCGGCGGTGAAGGCATTGACGAAGACTCCGAAAATCCCATCCGCTAGCCCGAACAGCACGGCGATGGCGATCACCGTCACCTGTCCGAGATCGACCGCGAGCAGCGCCAGGCTAGCGCCGAAGGCCAGGAGGCTCACGCCGATCCATCGAGATGGCGGGAGCCGGAGCGCCAGCCGGCCGGCCAACAGGGCGACGAGACCGCTGGTCGCGAACACGCCGAGCGCCAGCCCAGCGAAGCCCTCGGTCATACCTCGCTTGCTGACTAGTAGAACCGGCAGATAGGTGAGGAATGCGAATTTGAAGAAGAACCGTGAGAACGTGGTTCCTTGGAGGGCGAGCACGGCCGGCTGCCGGACGAACTGGATGAGCCGCCACAAGGACCCTTTCCTGTCCACAGAGCTCGACGCCGGCGGATCCGGGACCACAAACCAGCACGCCAGGGCGAGCGCGAGCCCGATCGCCTGCAGGGCGAAAAGGGCCGACCAAGCGATGGCCACCATCGCTCCCCCGACGACAGGGAAGACGGCCCCTGCTACGCACATCGCTACCGAACGATGGCCCTGGGACGCCACCTGCTCGGTACCTGTCTTCAGGTCACCGATGAGCGTGATCGTCAGGGGCAACACGGCCGCAACGGTGGCACCCTGGACGAAACGAAGGCTGAGCAGCAACGGAAGTGACCTAGTGCCGAAGGCAAGGACCACGCCTGCGATTCCAAAGACGGCGAGGGCGACCGAGATCACAGCACGGCGACCCACCCGGTCGGTGAGAAATCCGAGAGGAGCAGCAAAGAGGACGCTCGGCAAGAAATACAAGCTGGTGACCAGTGCTACCTCGGAATCATTCAGACCGAGTTCGGTCTGGACTGCGGGAAGGGCCGGGAGAATGGCCTGGACTCCGGTAAGAGCGGCACCCGCGACTAGGAACACGAGGCCCAGTTGCGTCCGTCCGGAGTGGGCTGTCACCTAACGTCGGAGTCAGTCTCGGCGAGCCGAATGGTCTCCCGAACCCCCTTGGAGACCTGGGACAAGTGATTCTCCAGCCACTTTTCGGCGGCGACTGGGTCACCGCTCTTCAAAGATTCGATGATGACCTTATGACCGTGGGAGTCGGCCGGGAGCTGAGGAAGGTATCGACCGACCTCACCGCGAAGCCGGTCGACCAGCACGGCAGTACGGGGAACCTTGGCGATCTCGTACAGGCGACGATAGAACCGTTGCCGTGCCGTAAACCATTCCTCGGGACTGGATTCGACTTGGGCATGATCCATGTCGTCGGCAAGGGCCTCCAATTCTGGGACCTCTTCCGGGGTCACGCGCTCACAGGCAGACCGTAGCGCAAACTTCTCCAAGCGAACGCGGATCTCATAGATCTCCGCCACCTCGTCATCAGTAAGTGTGCTCACCGTCGCACCACGGTGGGGGTGGAAAACGACCAGTCCTTCGCTCTCGAGCAGACGGAGGGCAGAGCGGACAGGGATTCGGCTCACTTGGAGTGACTCCGCGATCCGATCTTGCTGTAGACGTTGACCTGGTGAGAATACCCCAGTGAGGATTGCGGCCCGTAGGGCTTGAATTGTCATCTCTTCAAGGGTTCGGTACTGCCCTCGCACCTCTTCTGCGATGGATTGCATGGTTGGCGGAGCAGGGTCTGTAGAGGCACGTTTGACCATGTGTAAATTCCTTAATGTGTAAAGTTCCTCACCGCCCCAGAGGGCGGTCGAAGGGGGGAGCGGTGTTCGTATACATTATTCAGACTTAGGAGCCACCTGTCAAGACGAAAACGGCACGCAAGTTCGCACGGCAGGTCAATGTTCCACGACATCTAGGTCAACTCCCGACGACGCCTCAAACCCTCGGACGTGACCTGAAAGCGACGCGCGACGGTCGGCGGCTTCGTCGCGGGACGTGGTCGCCGATCATCAACTCCTTCGACTCATGACCGAGAGAAGGATCAACCGACCATCCACATCGTGCACCGCAACTTGAGGGACCATCTTCCCAAGGCCGAACCGTCCCGCATCGACCAGCCGATGGCGGCAGGGTTCAATCATCCCGACGCCGCCCAAGGACTGGCCAACCGCCAAGACCCTGGCAAGCGAAGTCGCCGAATCATTGCCCGACGCAGCCGGCTCGATCCGGGACGGACTCGAGGAGGTGTTTACAGTCCGGCGGACGGGGCCCTGTTTCCGGATTCTTCGGTCGAACAACTGCATCGAGTCGATGATTTTCGATCGGCGCACCACGAGCCGCAACGTCAATCGGTGGAGAGACGAAGGAGAATGAGACGGAGAAGGGCCGCGGCTGGGATGCTCGAAGCCGAGAAGCAGTTCCGACGGATCAAGGGCAACCAGCAGATGCCCGCCCTCCGGCGCCATGCAGAAACTGTCACAGGAATCTGCGACACTGCATTCAACGACGTCGCCGCATGAACAACGGACCGGCCACCCGCGGCGACATCAAGAGCAGGCGGGGCATTCCCGCGGTCACCCAACGACGGGATGGAAGGAAACGACTCATTATGACTCGAGCGATTCGTGGAGCGTCCGTATTCGTGGAGGGACGCCTGCGGCCCCTCGACATCGTGATCGACGGCGAGGAGATCGCGGCACTCGTCACCCCCGGTGGCGGCCCGTCCGATGCCGAGACCGTCGATGGCGGCGACTTGACGGCAATCCCGGGAGGCATCGACGTGCACGTCCACACCCGGGATCCCGGCTACACCCACAAGGAGGACATTGTCACCGCCACCCGGGCTGCCGCGGCAGGCGGGTACACGACGATCTTCGGGATGCCGAACGTCGATCCCCCCACCCTGCGCACCGTGGACCTGGATGCGGTGTTCGATCTCTATGCCGCCGGGAGCTTGGTCGACTACAACCACAATCCGGCAGCCAAGATGCTCGATCAGATCCCGGCTATGGCAGAGCGGGGCATCGCCGCCTTCAAGATCTACATGGTCGTCGACACGGGACGCTCCTATCCACATCCACCCTCGATCGGCGTCCACGATCACGGAGAGTTGTACGAAGCGATGCGGGCCATCACCCGCACGGGTCTCCGGCTGATGGTCCATCCGCATGATCAGCAGATAATGGATGTCGTTGAGAAGGGTTTCTGGGAGCGGGGAGACCGCTCCCCCGGAGCGTACGCCAAGACCCTGGCGGCCGAGAACGGAATCATCTGGGATGCGGCCACCGCCCTCCTGCTCCGGCTGGCGGAAGCAACCGGATGCAAGCTCCACATTGTCCACACCCAGACCATCCGCCAGATCGAGATGATCGCCGACGCCCGGCGCCGTGGGGTCGATGTGAGCGCCGAGACCAACCATTGGGCTATCTTCCTGGGCCGGTGGTCGGACATCGAAGAACAAGGCTCGTATGCCCTCTCGTATTGGGTTCCTGAGCACCACCAGGAGGCCGTGTGGAAGGCGATGCAGAACGGGACTATCGACATGCTGGCGTCCGACCACGCCCCACACACCCGCGAGGAAAAGGAAGTGGGGTGGACGGATGCCTGGGCCGCTCACACCGGAACCCCCGGAATTCAATATCAACTGCCGCTGATGACCGACGCCTTCAATCGGGATCAGATCTCGTTCGCCAGGATGGTGAACCTGATCAGTTCCGAGCCAGCCCGCATCTTCGGCCTGGCCAAGAAGGGAACCCTCGCCCCCGGCTCGGACGCGGACGTCGTCCTCATGGATCTGACACGGGAGTGGACGATCACCAATGACTCGGTGCTCTCCAAAATCGGGTGGACTCCCTACGACGGCCGCTCTATCCGAGGGGCAGTGGTGAGGACACTTGTACGGGGCCATGATGTGTGGGTCGACGGCCATATCGTCGGACGACCCGGGCACGGGAAGCAAGCGGTACCGGACCTTTCGGCCGTCTGACGGAGGCGAGGATCGGTGTCGTGACCGCCACGGAGACAATCTTGATGACATGGGCCGCTATCACCACCGTCGGGTTTGGCACTTCACCTCGAGGGTGACCAGGTGGCGACCCTGTCCACCGGCTTCAGCCGCGAGCACCTCGAGGCCGAACATTGGATCATGGCCGTCGGTCTCGTTCGGATGCCACTCGACCCTTCGACGCCGCCAGCGGAGATCGCTGCCCAATTGGCTCATGCCGGGCCAACGCGATCCTGCTCGAGCGCGCCTTCGAGGATGCCGTCGCCACCATCGATCACGACATCGGCTTGCGGTTCTACCTCGGCTCCACCGAGTTCGAGGAGATGCGGGCGGACCGCTGTCTCTCCCCTTCCCCTTCTCGGTCTCCACGATCTCGCGTCACTCAACCTCACAGGAGGCACCACGGGTGCTCCGAAGGCGTGGCCCTGACCCAGAGCAATCTGTCATCGGTGGGAACGGCCGCCAATATCACTCGGGCCCTCTTACCGGGGGATCCTCAACGTCCGCCCGATGTGGCCGATCAGTGGGTCCTGATCATGATCCATCTCCTGGCAGGCTCAGCGGCATCTCGAACGTCAATGCTCGCACGATTCCGACTCATGTGCGCAGTGCGTGGTGGACGGGATGGTAGCCTTCCCCCGTGGCCCTTCCGAAGCTTTGCCGTGATCGGGTTCAACTGAGTCCCACCTCCACTTCCCTCTCGATCATTACCGCCACCCGAACGGGCGATGCGACCAGATGACTCCGCTCCGCCTGTCACTGGCTGTCGGAGACTACGACCGCACACGCGCCCTGTTCGACGGGAGGGTCACGCCAGCCGGCACCGACCTCACCACGATCCCAGTCCCCTCAGCGGAGACGTTCGTGAGGATGCTCCAATACGAGGAGTTCGACGCCGCCGAGATGTCACTGGGCGCCTACGCCAGCCTGGTTTCCCGAGGAGATGAGCGGTTCGTCGGCATCCCTGTCTTCCCTTCGCGAATGTTCCGTCACCGTGACATCTTCGTCTCTTCCGGGTCGGGGATCTCCCACCCCTCCGAGCTCTCCGAGCGGCGGGTCGGCATCCGGCGGTACCACATGACGGCGTTGGTATCGCAGCGCGGTACCCTGTCCGACGAGCACGGTATCCGTCCCGACCAAATCAAGTGGGTCAGGGCCGGGATCGAACGAGCCGGTGCGATCCCCTCCCGCGTTGCATTGCGTCTTCCGGCTGGTGTACGCATCGACAAGGTCACAGACCGGACGATCGACGACATGTTGATTTCCGGTGAGCTCCACGCCGGCCTCCTGAACTTCTCCCCTCCCAGCTTCCGACGGGGCGACCCGAGGATTCGGCGTCTGTTCACCAACCCTCGCGAGGTGGAGAACGAGTACTGGCGACGAACGGGGATCTTCCCCATCATGCATCTCGTCGTGGTGCACCGTCGGGTCCACGACCATGCCCCGTGGGTGGCACAGTCTCTAATGCACGCCTTCGAGCAGTCGAAGAATCTCGCCCTCTCCCGGTTGCTTCACACCGGGGGCACGTCGCTTCGATGCTTCCCTTCTTCCACCTCGACGCCGAAGATGCGTTACAAACCGCTGGCGACGGG